>CAZKHC010000005.1:0-12727 GCA_964552135.1 uncultured Algimonas sp.
GCTTCTTTCCAGTTAGGTCAATGTACACTTAACCGCCCGTTGAAAGAAGACAGCTATAGTTATGGCATGGGTTTGAGGTTCCGAGGATGCATCTCTTGCATTTGATGGACGCGCGGGCGGAAGGGCTTGAATGAAAAGCATTTATTTCGGGACGGAAATTGGGGTTTTGCGGGAAGACCAAAATTGGAGAAGAAAACTATCTTATCCAATATCAACGTTCTTAAAAGAATCAGGCCCATCTAATAGTTAATTTGCAAAAACCCCACTGGCATTTTATGCGTGACCATGTCTTCCATCGTTCAATATATTCGACTTTTATTCACCGCAGCTGTCTTTTTTACATTGACTGGCTGCGTGACCATTGACGTCGCAGAATCCAAAGTATTTCGACCCCATGCAAAGCTCAGCGAGACTGAAAAGGGCGGTAGCATCATTCAAAATGATTTTGTTCTAACCTCTAAATATGTAAATTCGGAACATTTTACCCGTAAGGCATCATTTGGCGACATCGCTATGAGTAAAATGACACGGGCTAAAAATTCGGGAAAACCACTTGTTCTGACCTGTATGGGTACGTCAGCAGACCGATATCATTCGGGGCGCTATTATACGCAAAAATCTATCGATTATGGTGACGTCATTCTTTATGATTACCCTGGTTATAATGAAAGTGATGGCAGTGCAAAAGTCGCAGACTTCATTGAAAGCTCGGATGTCATAGCACAATATCTTCGAGATATTCAGAGGTTGTCAGGGCGGCCAATTATCGCCTTCGGACACTCATTGGGGGGTGTGGTTTGCGCGGATATGGTCTCTCGAAATCCAGATCTGTTTGACGGTATCATTATTGAAACATCTGCACAAAATATTGACCAAGTCGTCAAAGCTCGGACACCAAGCCTCATCGGATTCCTGCTCAAGCCGCGCGTCACCGATGTCCTTCAAAATTTTGATGTCGCGCTGGCCTTACAAAAATTTGACGGCCCAATTCTCGTTATGGGCGGTACAAAAGACAAGGTATTGAGAGTTGAACTTACGCACACATTATATGACGCGCTGGTCCATCAGAATAATGATGTAACCCTGCAAATATTCGAAGAATCAGGGCATGAAAACATTTACAAACATCCAAACTACCAAGAGGTGATGCGCGCTTTTTATAGCCAGTTTGAATTTGAAAGTTTGTTAGATAATAGACACTTAAGCAATTGAATTGTTTTCAATTCTTTACGCGTTCTCAATATACCCACATAATTGATGACCTGACCTTATCTCGCGAATATTTCACGGCCATCGTGGAAGAATTCGATATCATCTGTACTCGCCTCAGATGCCTAAATCAAAACATCATATTTACGCACGGAAATTGTGGTTTTAAGGAAAGACGGAAATCAGATGAGATAAGTTTAATCAGAACCACAAGGCCTAGGTCCGCTTCCCGCCGCGGGTTCAACGTAGACAATAGAAATCCTAACTTTAAAAATACAAAAAATTGCGATATAGTTTTTCCGTTGTGCAACTGGCGATGAGAAGTGGATTACCACTGGGGAGCACGACTTCAAACGCCGCTCGCCTGGGTATCCATCTTACAAGGGTGCCGATATGCAAAACCTAACTGACATTTATAATTGGCGACGTGTCAATGAGCGTTTGACTACGTCAGGCCAACCATCAGAAATCCAACTGGGTGAACTACAAAAGATTAGTGTGACTCATATAATAAATTTGGGGATGCATGACCACGAACGTGCTTTAGCTGATGAGCCCAAAAGCGTTACCAATCTTGGAATGGAATATACTCATATCCCGGTTGTCTTTGACAACCCCACGCAAGCTGATTTTGAAGAGTTTTGCTCTGCAATGATAAAAACAAGCGATGCACAGGTTCATGTCCATTGTATTGCAAACCTTCGTGTTTCAGCCTTCTTATATAAATATTGGAAAGACATGAAGGGTATGGATGAAAATCAAGCCCGCAAATTAATGGACTCCGTTTGGAGACCAGGCGGCGTTTGGGCTGAATTTATTGGCGATAGCGAGAGTATTCATCTCCCGCATAGACCACCTATTGACGTAGAGAATAAGCAAGAGACTTCATAGTCAAGAATCCAGCCGTCATAATTGGGAAAGAAAATTAAGCTCATATTTCTTCAATATACAGGTGATTTTAACATCCGCCTTTGCGGGCATAGTAGGCGTTAGCCGCGGCGCGGTCAGGTGGAGTTAAAGTACTTTCTCCAGATCCAAAAAATTACCGCAATTCCAGCATAACCAAAAATAAAATGCAGAGAGTCAAAAATCCATAACTTTTCGGAACTCCCTGCAAAAAGCACTTCATTTCCGAGGACTGGGATGGCGATAAATAAAGAGACGACCAAGGCTCTGACTTGAAAATCGATGAATGTTTTTGACGTCGAGGCCGATTGAAGAATGTAAAGCCCTAGCACCTGAATAAAACTAATGACGTAGGTCAATATGGACTGAGAAACTCCTCGTTTTTCAGCCAGTAAAATTAACTCTCCTTCGGTTTTCCCAATTAAGCTTTGCCAAAGATCATCAAATAACGTCGCGTACCAAATATAACCCCAAAAACTGAAAGCCCAAGTGGCAAGGAGCAACATAAGCGCGGTATTTAACTTACCCATATTTTTTCGAGAGAACATCTTGTCAACTTATGCAATAAAGACGCCTAGTTACTAAATTCACTGAAGAGGGAAAACTTTGATGGGTAAAAGCTCGCGCTTTTTTACCCCGCGAGTTTCGCTGCCAAACCTTCAATTCGTTTCGCAGCGGCGCTGAGTGCTTTTGCCGCGTCCGCTTCACTTTTAACGCTGGCGTGAAGGGCCGCGTCGCGTTCTTTCCGAAGGCCCGCTGCGCGGACGTCGACGCGGGATTCGACATTTTCCATCGTATCTTCGACCTCATCCATCATGGTGATACCCGCCATGACCAGCAAGCGTAGATCGCCGATTTGGCCAAATTGATTGGCCATTTGTGTGACGCGATCATCAAGCTTTTTTCCGAGGCGGAGCAAGCGCTCTTCTTCCCCGTCTTCGCATCCCATGGCATATTTACGGCCATTTATGTCAAGACTTACCTTACCCATATTGCTCTCCTTCGCTCGACCTATGCCCGCGTTGAGCGCTCAAGCGCTCCGCGCACAGCGCCCATGACGCGGTCGAGTTCCGCCTCACTATCTTGCGTTAATTTGATGAATTCAGCTTCGCGAGAGGCGAGTTGGGTTTTCGCCGCTTCCGCTTCCGCAGCCATTTCGTCGAGCTGTCCCGCAAGTTTTGTACGGTCCTCACGGAAGGTTTCGGTATCATTTGCACTCGCCTCAAGTGCCTGCATCCGGGTCATGATATCGCTTAATCCAGCTTCAAGCGAATCAACCGCTTTGGTTAAAGCTTGCTTGGCAGATTTTATGTCAGCGCTGTCAGTCATGTCGTTTACCCCGACTTAGATATTTTGCAGTAGAATGCCCATCAAATCGCAATAGAACAAGTGGATTTTATTGACTTGTTTAGCGGGTCTGCCCAAGGGGTGCGGGCCTTTCACCCCCCGCTGAATGGGACAGGAAATGACGGTTAAAATAGGAATTAATGGCTTTGGCCGTATCGGACGGCTCGTAACCCGCGCTCTGGTTGAATATGACATAAAAGATGTCGAGCTTGTCGCGATTAATTCGCCGGGCGCTATCGACACCTCTGCTCATCTTCTTCGCTATGACAGCGTGCATGGGCGTTTCCAAAATGAAGTGACGGTTGGAGACGGCTTTATTGATTACGGCGCCGGAAAAGTCGTCATGAGTCATCACCGCGATCCCGGCGCTGTGGATTGGGGCGGAATGGGCGTTGATATTGTCATGGAATGTACGGGGATTTTTCGCTCGATAGAGGGCGTGCAGCCGCATCTCAAAGCAGGCGCGAAAGCGGTGCTCATTTCCGCGCCCGGCACGGGCGTGGATAAAACCATCGTCTACGGCGTAAACCATAAGGATTTGACGGCCGAGGATACAGTCGTATCCTGCGCGTCTTGTACCACAAATTGCCTTGCGCCTGTGGCCAAGGTCTTGATGGAGACAGTCGGCATTCGTCGTGGTTTTATGACGACCGTACATGCCTATACCCAAGATCAGCGGATTTTAGACAATTCCCACAAAGACCTCTACCGCGCGCGGGCGGCGGGATTAAACATGATTCCGACGTCCACAGGCGCGGCAAAGGCTGTAGGTCTCGTCATCCCGGAACTACAAGGCAAACTCTCGGGTTCTGCCGTACGTGTCCCCACCGCCAATGTCTCTATGGTCGACCTTGCCTTTCAACCCGAGATGAAAACCTCTGCGGCTGAGATAAATAGCGTGATGGCGGAAGCCGCAGCCGGACCAATGAAGGGTGTTGTGTGTTACTCAACCAACCCTTTGGTCAGCTCAGATTTGAACCACGACCCGCATAGCGCAACCTTCGCGTCACTTCTGACGAAAGATATGGACGGAGATCTCGTGAAAATCATTGCCTGGTATGATAATGAGTGGGGCTTCGCAAATCGGATGATCGATGTTGCGCGGGTTATGGGCACCAAAATAGATCAAGCGGCCTAAGATTTATCAGATGAGTTTTACCAAATGAGCTTTAAAAGATTAGAAGCCGCTGAACTTACGGGAAAAACGGCCGTCGTTCGGGTCGATTTCAATGTTCCGCGCAATGAAGCAGGCGATATCACAGATGACACACGCATTCGCTCGGCCCTGCCAACAATAAATTACCTGCAAGAAAAAGGCGCGAAAATTGTCCTGCTCTCACATTTTGGCCGTCCAAAAGGTCAGCCAAACCCAGATATGTCGCTGCAGTTTATTGTCCCTGCCCTTGAAGCGGCTTTAGGCAAAACGGTTACATTTATCGAAAAGCCCAGCGGAGAGATGATTTCTGGCCTCAACCAGGATGCCATTATCCTCGTGGAAAATACGCGTTTCGCCGGAATGGAAACGGCGGGCGACCCGAAAATGGCGCAATTCCTGGCCAGCCTTGGCGATCTCTTTGTCATGGATGCTTTCTCGGCCTCCCACCGCAATCACGCCAGTAGCGCCGTCATCGGTCAATATCTGCCGTCCTATGCCGGCCTTGCGATGGAACGAGAGCTAGACCATTTGGCAGCTGCATTGGACCATCCAAAAACGCCCGTTATGGCGCTTGTTGGCGGCGCGAAAGTCAGCACAAAAATCGACTTGCTGGAAAATCTCGTTTCGCGGCTTGATACGCTTGTGATTGGCGGCGGCATGGCGAATACATTCCTCTATGCTCAGGGCCATGACGTCGGCGCTTCGCTTTGCGAAAAAGACCTGAAAGCCAAAGCCTTAGATATTTTAGCGGCGGCCAAAGCCGAAAATTGCGACATTATCCTGCCAATAGATGTCGTCGTCGCAACGGAATTTAAAGCCAATGCCGAAAGCCGAGTCTGCGGGTTAGATGATGTCGCGCCGCATGAAATGATCCTCGATGCAGGGCCAGACACGGTCGCGGCGATATTGGACGTTATGGAAGCCTCTAAAACACTTATCTGGAACGGGCCGCTCGGCGCGTTTGAATTAACGCCCTTTGAAACATCGACTGTTGAATGCGCGAAATATGCTGCAAAGCTTTGCAGGAAAGAGGCGATTATTGCCGTCGCGGGCGGCGGGGATACTGTTGCAGCTCTCGCGCTGGCTGATGTCTTGGATGATTTCACATTTATTTCGACAGCTGGCGGGGCCTTCCTTGAATGGATGGAAGGCAAAGCTCTGCCCGGCGTTGAAATCCTTAAAGCTTAATTAGACACTCTTTGTTAGGAGCCCATCATGAACATTGAAGCCCTAAATAAAATCGCAACCAAAATGGTCGAGCCTGGCACCGGTATTCTAGCTGCCGATGAAAGCACTGGAACCATCGGAAAACGCCTGGCGTCCATCGACACTGAAAATAACGAAACAAACCGCCGTGATTGGCGAGAAATGTTATTTCGCACGCAGCCGGCTATGAATAACCATGTCAGCGGCGTTATCCTATTTGATGAAACTATTCGTCAATCTGCTGTCGACGGAACACCATTTATAAAGTTAATCCAAGATGCTGGCGCTATCCCTGGCATCAAAGTTGACAAAGGCATCACGCCGCTGGCGGGCCGCCCCGGCGAAACCATCACCCAAGGCCTAGACGGTCTGCGCGAGCGCCTTGCAGAATATTACGAAATCGGAGCTCGCTTTGCGAAATGGCGCGCCGTGATTGAGATTTCACATCCAGACGTCACCGTTGCCCGCGCGCCAACGGACGGCGGAATTAAAGCCAATAATCATGCATTGGGCCGTTATGCGGCGCTCTGCCAAGAAGCGGGCATTGTTCCGATTGTTGAACCTGAAGTTTTGATGGGCGGGCATCATTCTGTTGCGCGCTGCCACGAAGTTACCGAGCGGGTGCTCAATTCTCTCTTTACGGAGCTCTATGAGCAAGGCGTGGCGCTGGAAGGCATTGTCTTAAAACCAAATATGGTTGTGGCCGGAAAACTCTGTGATGAGCAGCCATCCCGCGAAGAAATCGCGGAGCGCACAATTAAAGTCCTTAAAGACACGGTCCCTTCCGCAGTCCCCGGCATCGCCTTCCTCTCTGGCGGTCAGGCCAATGAAGAGGCGACTCGCAATTTAGATATGATGAATAAGATCGGCGGTTTCCCTTGGAAATTGACTTATTCCTTTGGGCGCGCCTTGCAACAATCGGCCCTTTTTGCCTGGAAAGGCAAAGCCGAAAACTACGACGCAGCTCAAACCGCTTTTAATCACCGCGCGAGGATGAACGGTCTTGCCAGTAAAGGTGAGTGGAGCGCGGAAATTGACGACACGGTCGACGCTTAGATAAAAGAGGCAAAATTGCGCCTAAATCCGCGTCGAAACCCCGTTTAATTCAGTATTAACTGCCATCTTTATGCCAATTTAAGGCTTTATGCGTAATATGAAACCGAAGGGGCGATCAATTTGCCATCGGATCATATAAGGCTAATTTATGTGTGGGATTATTGGGATCGCGGGACGCGGACAGGTTACGGACCGGCTGATTGCTGGACTGAAGCGCTTGGAATATCGCGGCTATGATAGTTCAGGGATTGCTGTTCTAACGGATGGCACCTTGGATCGCCGCCGCGCCAAAGGTAAAATCAAACAACTTGAAGCCCGTATCAACGAAGCACCATTAAACGGCCAAATTGGTATCGCGCATACACGCTGGGCAACTCACGGTGAGCCGAATAAGAAAAATGCTCACCCGCACCGCGCAGGCCGCGTTGCCGTTGTTCATAATGGCATCATTGAAAATTATATGGAGCTTCGCGAAAAGCTTTCCGGCACGCGCGAATTCACCTCTGATACCGATACAGAAGTCGTAGCACATCTGGTCGATATTGAATTGGCTAAAGGCCTATCGCCAAAGGATGCCTTTCGCGTTTCCTTAAAGCAGCTCAAAGGCGCTTATGCGTTCGGTCTAATTATTGACGATAACCCTAGTGAGATTTTCTGCGCGCGGGCGGGCTCTCCGCTTGCGCTTGGGATTGGCTCTCACGGCAAAGAGCATTATCTGGGATCTGACGCCATGGCGATGGCGCAGCTTACCAATCAGCTCATCTATCTTGAAGAAGGCGATTGGGCCATTCTCCGTCCAGATGGATATGAAATTTTTGATGAAAATGATGCGCCTGTTGCGCGGGATATCACGGTCATCAAAGGCGCGCAGACCTTATCCGAAAAAGGCAAATATGCGCATTATATGCTCAAGGAAATTTATGAGCAGCCTGATACGGTCACGCGGACGCTCGCCCATTATCTGGACGCAAGTCATGCACGCCCCGTCAAAGGCACCGATCTTGCCGAAGCTTTGGACTTTAGCCAATTTGACCGCATTATCCTTATCGCTTGCGGTACAGCCTATTATGCGGGTGTTGTTGCAAAATATTGGTTTGAGCAGGTCGCTGGCCTCGCCGTTGATATCGATGTGGCCTCCGAATTTAGATATCGCCGCCCTGTCTTGAGCGAAAAATCGCTCTTTATCGCCATTTCGCAATCCGGCGAAACAGCAGATACGCTCGCGGCTCTGCGCTATTGCAAAGAGAACGGCCTTACGACCGCGGCTCTTGTTAATGTGATGACATCCACAATGGCACGCGAAGCCGATATCGCCATGCCAATTCACGCAGGTCCAGAAATCGGTGTTGCGTCAACCAAAGCCTTTACGGCGCAATTAACAGCTCTTGCGGCTCTATCCTTATCGGCGGCGCAAACGCGCGGCGCGATTAGCGACGCAGAGCTAGCGCGCCTAACGGCAGAGCTTGTCGCAGTGCCGCGCCTGATTAGCGACGCACTTGAGCTAGATGTGACAATCGCGGAACTTGCCAAAAAACTCGCGCCGAAACGCTCTGCCTTTTATCTCGGCCGGGGGGCGCAAGTGCCTATTGCCTATGAAGGCGCGCTGAAACTCAAGGAAATTTCTTACATCCACGCCGAAGGCTATGCTGCGGGCGAATTGAAACACGGACCCATTGCACTGATCGAAGATGATACGCCCGTTATTGTTCTGGCGCCAATGGATGAGCTCTTTGAGAAGACTGTCTCAAACCTGCAAGAAGTCGCCAGCCGCGGCGCGCGCGTCACGCTTGTGACAGATGCTGCGGGCGCGGAAGCGGGTGCCAGCATGGCCGCTGATATTATCACTGTGCCAAACTCTGACCCATTTGTCTCTCCGCTCCTGACAACCATTGCCTTGCAGCTTCTGGCCTATCACACGGCGGTCGCGCTGGGAACGGATGTGGATCAGCCGCGCAATCTCGCGAAATCTGTAACGGTTGAATAAATCTTACTTCCGCTGAAACGGAACCAATAAACTCCAAAGTAATCCTGACGGCGCGTCCGTTTGATATTCGTTTAATCCTAGCGTCAGATTGCCTTCGGGCGTGTCCGTATAGGAACGAAATATCTTATCCCACCAAATGACGGAGAAGCCGTAATTTGTATTGGTTTCGCGTTCAATCACGGAGTGATGAATGCGGTGCAGCGCAGGGGTCACCATAATTTGCCGCAGCGGTCTCTCAACCCACTTTGGTAATCGCACATTGGCATGATTAAATAGCGCGCAAGCATTAAGTAGAATTTCAAAAATTATCACTGCCAATACCGGCGCGCCGAGGACCACTACGATTATCATTTTATAGATCATGGAAATCACAATCTCGACGGGGTGAAAACGCAAGCCCGAGCTTGCATCCAAATCCCGGTCCGCATGATGGACCTTATGCAGTCGCCAAAGCCATGAAAATTTGTGAAAAGCAACATGTTGCCAATAAATCATCATATCTAAAATGATCACGGCTAAGAGTATAGCGGCCCAATTGGGTAGCGCGAGCAGGTTGAAAGCGCCCCATCCCTTCCCTTGCGCCCAAAGTGCTGCGCCGACGGCAATAACCGGAAAAAGAAAGCGGATCGCCAGCGTATCAATCACGACTAAACCCAGATTGGTCGTCCAGCGGCGGCTTCGCGTTTGAAGCCGGTCCCGCGCCGGAAAAAGCGCTTCAAGCGCGCCCATCAAAATAAGCACGCCTAAAAAGATAGACAATCGAATTTGAGACTCAGTCATGGGGTACCGCCAACAGTTTCTTGGGCCGGAAGTTTTTTCCAAGCATCATAACCGCCGTCCATATGTGTAATACGGGTAAACCCTTCCCTGATCATACGTTTAACGGCCCCTTGGCTTCGGTGTCCGGATTTACAATGCACAATATAATGTGTGTTTCTGTCCATATCGCGGAGACGTTTCTTAAAGTTAAAGCTAAAGTAATTATTCCGCACAGCGCCCTCAATATGGCCTCTCTTATACTCCCCTTTTGTCCGAACATCTAAAACAATGATACTTGAATCACTTGCTATCAAAGCTCTAGCTTGAGCGGCGTTCACATAGGCAATCTCGACATTCACTTGGTCTTTATCCTGCGCCATTACGGATTGAGACCAACAAAAAAGACTAAAAAGTAATACATAAAATACCTGATAAAAATTATTGCGGAATTTAGTCATAATCCTGTCCTGACAATGAAAGAATCTGAACGCGCCCGCGAGCGAGTTTGACTAATCCAGCATTTTCAAACGCCTTTAATTTGCGACTTATAACTTCGCGAGAGGAACCGAGTTCATCTGCAATTTTTTGGTGCGACATTTTTATAATATTCTCAGCATCCGCTTTTTCACGGAGTAGAGATTTAAGCTCAAAACTCAAATCCCGCGACACAAGTCGATCAATGACACTGGTTAGTTCACCAATTCTTCGCGCGTAATTATCAAGCAAACTCACGGATAAGTCTGGATATTGATTTAGCAAACTTCTGAAAGAGGCTGCAGGAATCGTAATAATTTTCAAATCCGTTTCAGCAATCCCTTCGGCATAATAACTTGAATTCGTAAGTAAGCAGGATGTTGTAAGCGCGCAGCTCTCTCCGGCATTTAGGCGAAATAAAATCATCTCGCGACCGGTCCGAGTCGAAATTTGGACCCGGGCGCGCCCTTGCGCAACCAGAACAAAGTTCTCGCATTTATCGCCTGTTGCAAAAAGACGGTGATGCATGGGAGCATCGGAAATGACCGCTACACCGCATATCGCTTCTAGCGCCGCTGGAGAGGGCGCAGGGTTTAGAGCCTTCGCCAAAATCTCTGAAATTGAAATCATAGCCCAGCCTATATCACATGTGCCCGAGCGTTCACTTAATCAATCGCGCAGGTCCGAAGGCCAAAGATTCGATAAAGCGGACAGAATTTTATCGCGCTTGTTCCAATCATAATAAGTCCAACCAGACCTAAAGCGATACGTTCCCAACCTGCTCCAGAAAAGGGACCTATAAAGACAGCGGCTATCGCAGCTATCCCAATAAGTAATCGAATAACGCGATCAACTGTTCCAACATTTACCATGGGTTTCTCCTACCTAAAATCTAAGTCTAACAGGCGGGTAGGAAAAAGAAGTGTGACTTGGTCACATTTCTTGATTGAAACATATATATGCGGCGTTTTCAAAAACCGCGCTATAAGCCTAATTAAATAAAAGCTCAGATAGCTTTTTTTTGTGCCAGCGCGTATTCCCAAATAGGCTGTCATGGAAAATAGCGCGGCGGCGATAAAGCTGTGCGTCGCAATCATATGTGAACCCAAAGCCGCCATGAAATTGAATGGCGCGGTCCGCCGCAAAGGACAGGGTACGTCCTGCGGCGACGGTCGCCATCCGCGTTGCGACTTCGCCCTTGCCTTGATCTTCGAAACTATGGGCAGCCGCATAGACAAGGCTTCGGGCTTTTTCATAGCTGACATAAGCGTCAACAATCGTGTGCTTTAGGGCTTGGTAGGAACCAATAAGCTTCCCGAATTGTTTGCGCGTGTTAAGATATTCCACCGTATAATCAATACAGGCCTGCGCGCCCCCTATCTGTTCTGCGCTGCCCAGCAAATTAGCCGCTAATTCAATCCTCTCCAATGCAGCTTTGGTTTGATCCAAATCTAGCAGCGCGCTGTCTGGCAGGTTGAGGCGGTCCAAAGTGAGCTCAAAACTCCGCTTCGTTTCGTCAATCAAAATTTCGCGGCGCATATCGCTTTTGGATATGACATCCGCATCAATCGCAAAAAGGCAAAGCTTACCATCCAGCTTTGCACTGAGAATAATAAGCTGAGCGCTATCGAGATTTTGCACCAATATTTTTCGCCCCGTCACCTCATACCCAGCTGGAGTTTTGGCCGCCTGCGTTTCAATATCGTTCAAATCGAAAGACCCATTAATTTCCGACAGAGCCAATGACGCAATCAGCCCTTCAGATATTTTGGGTAAATAGTTTTGTTTTTGCTCCTCGGTCCCGGCGCTCAAGAGCGCCTGAGCGGCAAGAGTCGTCGACACAAAGGGCAAAGCCATCATGCGGCGGCCCATTTGCTCAGCCACAGGAACAACTTCAGCAAGGGACAATCCGACCCCGCCATAACTTTCGGGAATTGCGATACCAAGCCATCCAAGCGCAGAAATTTTGCTCCAAAGATTTGAATCGAAACCGGCTTCGCCGTCCATCTGCGCGCGGACAGTAGCGATATCCGATGAGTCGCGGCAGAGATTTTCCGCAACATCCATAAGCTCGATTTGTTCCTCAGTAATACCAAGGCTGCCGAGCGCATGTGGGTCAAATGTCATGAGCCTGCCTTTGCCTAGTAACTTTTAGGAAGGCCGAGCACATGCTCGCCAATGATATTGCGCTGAATTTGCGAGGTCCCGCCGCCAATCGTGGCCGAAAAGGCATTCAGATAGGAGCGGTGCCACCACCCCCCGTCCAGCGCATTTGGCTCATCAATATAATACGCGCTGCGCGTGCCTTGCAGCGTAAGCGCATATTGATTGATCTCCCGCGCAAATTCAGTTTTCGCTAGCTTATCCATGAGAGGCAGTCCGGCAGGGTTATCGCGAATGAGTGCGCCGATTTTTGCCCGCTGAGAATTTAATTTCAAGGACTGTGCATCAATTATAAAATCGATCAAATCATCGCGCACAAGAGGATCATCGAGCTGTCCGGTGTCGCGGGCAAGGTTCAATATTTCGAGCGGGTCGGGCTCAGTAATCGAATATCCCCCTGCCTGTCCGCCGCGCGCACCGCGTTCATATTCCAATGTTTGCATGGCGATTTTCCAGCCCTGCCCCTC
>CAZKHC010000005.1:12827-15880 GCA_964552135.1 uncultured Algimonas sp.
CCCTTAATATATTTTTTCTTATGCGTTTCGGACCCTATGTCTAAAATAAGAGGACCCGCCCATGAAAGGCCAATTGTATTCATCATGATGGGAACATTGAACCGCCGCATGACTTTGGTTGCCGCCGATTGATGGGCATCTGTTAGGCCGCCGCCGCCATATTCAGATGGCCAGGCCGCGCCCAAAAACCCCGCCTCATAGACCTGTTTTTGCCAATCGCGCAAAAAATCAAATTGTTGATCCGTACCGACTTCCATAAAGGTGAGCGGCAGCATAAAATCGATATCGCGCGGCGTATTTTCAGCAAACCAACTCTCTGCATCTGCAGTAAATTTTTCGACGGAAATCATGTCTTTCCTTTGTCTTTATAGGTGGTTTTTTCCAACGCCCACTCTAAGCGGTTTGCAAGTGTTTCCAGCCTCTCCGTGACAGAACTCGTTGAACTACTCTGTCCAAGAACCATCCCAACCAATTGGTTAATCAGGCGCGTCATATCCGCTTTGCGTGTTTGGCTGCGCATGGAACGCATCAAAATAGATCGCGAGCCGTAATCCAGCGCCCCGAAAAATATATCTCGAAGGCTAGCCACATCTGCATCGCTCGGAATATCGCCGCTGACTTGGCCCTGCTGGATCACTCCATCAAAAACGGTGACATAAGTTTTATTGAGGGCGTAAATATCGCTGCCCGAATAATTAGAAATATCAGACATGAGGACGGGCAACATCTCAATAATCCCGCGCTCATCCATAATGGACGTCAAATGATGCCGCGCGAGAAAGGTAAGCCGCGTGCGGGCCGTGCGCCGAGCATCCACGCCGGCTTGGGCGCTTTTCGTGAGCCGTGCATAATAATCCGATATGACCCCGCCCGCCAGTGCATCCTTATTTTCAAAATACGTATAAAGCGTTCCGTCGGCGACTCCAGCGTCTCGGGCAATCATCGCCATTGTAGCTTTTGCATAACCATGAGCTGAAAAAACGTTCTGCGCTGCCGCAATAATCGCGTCTTCGCGCTCTTTTACTCTGGATTGTCGGGTGGAGGACGCTGGGGGAAATGACAAGGCATCAGGGGCGGCGGCCAATTGTTTGGTCTTTACCGGCCCCGATGCCATGTCGTTCGCTCTCCCCGCGAGTGCATCGACTATCTGTGTTGGCTTGACTTGCAACACTTGAAGCCTATTCAATTTATCTAAATTACTATTCAGTAACACGCGCGAGTCAAGCCGTAGAGTCAGACTTTAAAACGCCGCAAATATAGGTTTCAATGAATGTCAAAGACAATTCATATTGCTGGCGCGTCTGGATATTGGGGCGAAAGCGCGATGGCGACGCCCCAGCTCCTAAACGCGCATAAATCGGGCGATGTGCATCTCGATTATATCGTCTATGATTATCTCGCCGAAATCACGATGAGTATTTTAGCGCGCGCGAAGGCAAAAAATCCGCAGGACGGAGGTTATGCGACGGATTTCGTCGAGGCTGTCATTCGCCCCCATCTTCGCGATATCGCGGAAACCGGCGTTACGCTCATTGCCAATGCAGGCGGCGTCAATCCAGAAGCGTGCGGGCGCGCCGTGCGGGCTTTGATCGACGAGGCCAATTTAAATATGAAAGTTGCCGTCATTTCGGGCGATGATTGCATGGATAAACTTGAAGATATCGCGGCTAGTCAGCCAAAGGATATGTTTTCGGGCGCGGGCTTTCCGGAAGTCGAAACAATCGCGTCCGTGAATGCTTACCTCGGCGCTTTTCCGATTGCTAAGGCCTTGGAAGTCGGCGCGGATATTATCATCACAGGCCGGGTCGTCGATAGCGCGGTTACTTTGGGGGCCTGTATCCACGAGTTTGGCTGGACCCCAGAGGCGTGGGACCAGCTCGCCTCTGGTTCGCTATGCGGACATATATTGGAATGCGGTCCGCAGACTACAGGCGGAAATTTCACGGATTGGGAATTAGCGGGCGATCTGGCCGATATTGGCTATCCGATTGCGGAAGTCAGTGCTGACGGCGGCTTTATTGTCGGCAAAGCTCCTGGCACATCGGGGCTTGTGAGTGTTGGTACGGTCAGCGAGCAACTGCTCTACGAAATTGGCGATCCGCAAAACTATCTCTTGCCAGATGTCACTTGTGATTTTTCAGACGTAACCCTGACGCAGATTGGACCTGACCGCGTGGCCGTTTCTCCCGCAAAAGGCCGCGCCGCACCTGCGCATTATAAGACCTGCCTGACCTATGCAGACGGCTATCGCAGCGGAACCTATTTAACCTTTTATGGGCAAGATGCGGCGACCAAGGCCAAAGCCCATGGTGACGCCATATTTCGGCGCGCCGAAAAAAACCTGCGCAAATTTAATCTAGGAGAGTTTTCGGAAACCAGCCAAGAAATTATTGGCGGCGGCTCTCAAATGGGAGTCCCTCTCAAAACGTCCGAAGTCGTCTTAAAAATAGCCGTTAAACATGCCCAAGCCAAAGGCGTTGGAGTTTTTCTCAAAGACCTTACAGGCTTTGGCCTTGCCGCGCCGCCAGGCCTGTCAGCTTTTACCGGCGCAGGACGGCCAAGGCCGTCTCCCGTTGTGCGGCTCTTTTCCTATCTGACGCCGAAAGACCAAGTTGACATCTCGATAGATATAGATGGGGATATTCTGTCCCATAAAGACATCCTATTCCCCGCTGCGCAGGATCCGATACGACCTCAAGAGCCGTTGCGTGTAACGGGAGATGAAGACTTAGAAATTCCTCTATCCGATCTGGCATGGGGACGATCTGGCGATAAAGGCGATAAGGCGAATATCGGCATTATTGCGCGAAATCCTGAATATATCGACGCGCTATGGGCCGCTTTAACGCCAGAATTTGTTGGCCGCGTGATGGCCCATTTCATGAAAGATAAATCGGAGGTCGCGCGATTTTACCTCCCTGGCTCCCACTCCATGAATTTTCTATTGGACCAAGCGCTTGGCGGCGGCGGCGCGGCGAGCCTACGAAATGACGCTCAAGCCAAAGGCTTTGCTCAAGTCTTGCTAGCCCAGACAATCAAAATACCGGCCGACA
>CAZKHC010000005.1:15980-26693 GCA_964552135.1 uncultured Algimonas sp.
CATCTTTGGAATATAGGCGCAGATCAATCGCTCCGCTCACCAGAAGAATTTTCAAATTTTGTCGCCCAGACCATGGGGAAACTTACGCAAGGCGGTGGACATATCGCGCTTCAAAATCACTATTTCGAGGGCCAATCCAGTGCAGAGGTTTTTTCAAATTGGGCTGATTATTATCCGGATATGGCGAAACGGTTTCACGCCGCTGACCCGCGGAAGCGCGTCAAATGGGTCGGCCCTGATATGTCCGTAAAATCCTGTATTATCGCGCGGCAAATGGAGCATTGGGCCCACGCACAAGCGATATTTGATTGCCTTGGCGTGGAGCGCGAAAATCATGACCGCCTAAAGAATATTGCACATATCGGCGTCACAACATTTTCATGGTCTTTTCGCGTCCGCGGGCAAACGCCGCCTGCCCCTAAACCCTTTGTCAAACTCACGGCCCCGTCTGGCGAAATTTGGACATGGAACGATGATCAAGTCGACAACCGCATCGAAGGGCTAGCCGTGGACTTCAGCCAAGTTGTAACCCAGTGCCGAAATATAGGCGATACGGCACTTGAGACCATTGGCCCCATTGCGAAAGAATGGATGGCGCATGCACAGTGTTTTGCCGGGGGCGCGGAAACGCCGCCGCCAAAAGGGTCGCGCCGAAAAGAAACCTTCAAAAAAGAGACTGTATGATAGATTATGAAAATAAAACCGCATTTGTAACAGGCGCGGCCTCCGGCATTGGCTTCGCGCTTTGCGAAACGCTCTTGGCCAAAGGCGCCAAGGTCATGATGGCGGATGTGAACGGCCCCGGTTTAATCGAAGCGGCAGAACGACTCGGCGGAGTGGCTGAAAATTTAGCGACAACATTGTGTGATGTTCGCAAGCCCGCCTCCGTCAAAGCCGCCGCCGACGCGACCATTGAGGCATTCGGGAAAGTCCATATTGTGATGAATAATGCGGGGGTCGCGCTGACAGGACAATCCGGGAAAACTGATCTTAAGGATTGGCAGTGGATTGTTGATATTAATCTAATGGGGGTCGTTTACGGCGTCGAGATTTTTACCCCTTTAATAAAAGCCCACGGCGAAGGGGGACATTTCCTCAATACCGCGAGCATGGCGGGACACATGACAACGGAATTTATGCCGCCATATCACGCCACTAAATTCGCAGTTGTTGGATTTAGTGAGTCAATTGCGCAGGAGCTGTTGCGTCATGATATTCGGGTGACATGCCTTTGCCCGACTTGGGTGAAATCAAATATCGCAAAATCTGGGATGGCTCGGCCATCAGCCGGTCACGGCAAATCCAGCGAAAACGCCATGATTAAAAAGGCCCAAGATAATGTCGCGCATCTCATCGCAAATGGAATGGACGCCCCGCGTATGGCGGAGCTAACCCTTGCTATGATGGCCGAAGGACGCCTGCATGTCTTTAATGACCCCGACGCTCGGCCCGCCATTGATATCCGCGCCAAAGCCTTGGCAGAAGATTATGACGCCGCGCTGACTTGGATGGAAGCCAACCCGTAAATGACCGTGCAAGGACATTATGACCCGGCCTTTAGACTGGTCCGAGATGCATTTGAAAACAACTTCAAGTCCCAAGGCGAAGTTGGAGCGAGTGTGTGTATCAGGGACACAAAGGGGCGCGTGCTAGTCGACCTTTGGGGCGGAACACATCCGGATGAGCAAACCCCTTGGAACCGCAACACCGTCTCAATTGTGTTTTCTTGTACAAAGGCCGCAACAGCCCTTTGCGCCCATATTCTGATAGATCGCAGCCAATTGGATCCCGAGACGTTGGTAACCCAATATTGGCCAGAGTTCGGCGCGAAGGGGAAAGATAAAACCACCGTTCGCGATATGCTGGGCCACCGCAGCGGTGTTCCGGCTTTACGCGACCCTGTCAAATCTGGTGGTTTTTTGGACTTTGATTATGTCGCGGGACGACTAGCCGAGGAAACGCCGTTTTGGGAGCCCGGCACAGCACATGGCTATCATATGATTACTTTTGGCTGGACTGTGGGAGAACTGGTTCGCCGTGTTTCTGGCAAATCCTTAGGCGCATTTTTCAAAGACGAAATCGCCGCGCCATATGGCATTGATTTTCATATAGGTCTTCCAGACTCCGAATTTGTCCGCGTGTCAAAAATGATACCCTTTACCCCAATTCCCGGCCAGCAATTTTCCGCCTTTATCCAAGCGATGTTTGCAAAGCCAGAAGGCCTGCAGGCTTTGACATTTGGAAATACGGGCGGATGGTCTTTTGACGCACCGGAGAGTTGGCACGCCGAAATTGGCGGCGCGGGCGGGATTTCCAATGCGCGTGGACTCGCAGCGATGTTCGGAACAGTTTTTGGCGACAGCCCCCTACTCTCTCAAAATCGGATAAATGCGCTTCGAAAGCCTGTGTCGGAGGGACACGATAACACGCTTCAAATTCCAACCCGTTTTAGCGAAGGCATGATGTTGTCGACCGACAATAGGGATCTTCCGGGCGAAGGGAATTCTGTCATCCTAGGCGCCCAAGCATTTGGTCATGTCGGCGCAGGCGGCTCGATTGGGTTCGCTGACCCCGAGGCGGGCTTTAGTTTCGGATACACGATGAATAAAATGGGCGGCGGTATCTTACTCAATGATCGCGGGCAATCTTTGGTCAATGCGGCTTATAAATGCCTCTAATCGGAGGTCTATTTGCCGAACCGCAAGATCACGCATAATATCTTCGGACCTTCCCGCCATTCGCCATGACTTTAACTTCGCGATAAACGGTCTCGATAGGATTGCCGGGTAAGTATCTCCGCGCCGCCTAAAATCTGCATCGCGTCGGAGACGCAAAATTCTAGGGCTTTGATGGCGTAGAATTTTGCTTTGCAAATCTCGGCCACAGGCATGTGGCCCGCTTCGTCCCAGTCAAAAGCATGGGGCCGAATTTCAGCGGCAACGAATGTTTCAAGGGTTTCTCAAAAGGCTTTTCGCTCTGGCGTATCAAATGGGTTTTTTAATCCATAGATGAGAGTCATGAGATTTTCCCTGCCGAAAGTTGCGACACCAAACAAGCCATAATGATGCAGTGCGGGTCAACAAAAAAGGCGGCCCCGAAGGACCGCCTTGATTAGATAGCGTGTTTAAATAAACCTAGAAGCTCTTCCGTAAGCTCGCGCCATATGTCCGCGGCTGGTTCGGATAAATATTGACGGTTCCAGCTTGCACAACACCTGGGAAAGCACTTGTGAAGGTCTCATGGTTGGTCAGGTTCCGGCCCCAGAAACGCAGATCAAGGCTCTCGTCTAATGTGAAACCAATCGCGCCGTTAAAGATGCTTGTATCGCGGTCAACGCCCCCAATATTATTCACAACTTGCACTTCATCTTCATACTGCCAATCCCCGCGAATATAGGCATCGACAGAATCAGAGAGCGCAAACTCATATTGCGCTTGGAGCGTCACGGCGAGTTGGTTAATGCCAGCAGGTCGAGTGCCCGATAAATCACCAATGCCATCTGCAAGGCCATCAGCAAGGTCAATCTCGCCGCCTGTTACAACAGGCGCGCCTTGGAAGTCATCAAAATTTGGATCTTGCCAAATACCAGCAACGCCCAAAGTCAAACCTTCAACAGGTGTGAAGGTTGAATCAAGTTCAATCCCGCGCGTTGATTGTGCGCCGGCATTTGCCAATACAAAACCTGTACCTTGGAAAATTGTGGATTGAAAATTTTCAATCGTTTGATCAAAGACCGCGATATTAAATGCACCCCAATCAAATTTCGCTTTAAGGCCAGCTTCGATTAATTCAATTTCTTCGGGACCAGAGAAACGTGTTCCGAAATTTCGTCCACAATTTGGATCTACAATATTTACAGGATCCGTACAGGGTAACGTACTATCAATGGCCGGATTAAAGTTATTTGGCAGCAAACCTGCTGCTTGTAGCGCAGCGCCGTCAGTCAAGAAAGGACGCGCATCGCGGGTCAGGTTAAAGGATGACGCCTTAAAGCCTGTCGAATAGCCGACATAGGCGTTAAAGTTATCATTGATTTCATAAGACCCTTTGATGGAATATGTAAATTCACTATCATCGGTTCGGCCATCTTCGATTTCATTCGGGAACGACAGGAATTGCGGTTGGAATTGCAACGCTAATAGTCCAGCCAACGGCCCGTTCACTGTGTCAGCGGCCAATCCAGCCGAGACCCCGAGAACAGTATCAACAAATCCTTGCGCCGCTGGACCAAAAGCTCCAGTCGCTGCGGCCTGGAAGTTGGCCGGTGTGAATGGCAATCCAAGTGCCTGCTGAAAGGACGGAAGCCCGGCAGCCGCATTTCCGTCCAAAAACAGACCTGTTGAAATAATTGCCGTGCCGTCGGCGCCCGTCAGTGTTAAATTACTAAATTCATCATTATTTACGGTCGAAGCCCTAACCTGCTTTGCATCATCCGTATAGTTGCCGCCAAGCGTAATAGTTAGGCGGTCTGTCACGTTAAAATCAACATTACCGAATACTGACCAACTTTCATTATCTTGAGTAAATGTTTCTTCAATGCGGACTTGGTCCCCGAAAAAACTCCCTGGAGCGAAGCCAAGAATTTGTTCGAAACCAGCCAAGGGAGAAGCAGCCGGCCCTAAAGCCAACGACGCGCCACCCGTGGCGAGCGCATCAATATAAGGTCGTAAATCAGCCCCATAATCTAGACCCGAGTCTTGCTCGATATCTTCGTTCGAATAAAATCCGCCAATCAGCCACTGGAAACGTCCGTCATTATCGGACGCTAGACGGAATTCTTGCGAGAACGTATCAATGTCAACAAATTGAAATGTATCCTCTAGCAGTTCCAAAGTCGTGAAATCGCTATCTCCGAAATAATCATAGGAATTACTACGATTCGCCGTGATGGAAGTAAATGTTGCGCCGCCAAGCGCATCAACATCCCAATCTAATTGTAGCGAGAATCCGCCGTCATCAATTTCATTTGTTTGCGGGACATTAACTGCGGTTTCAAAGCTGAAAGGATCGGGTTCGAAATTGAAAGCCGCTGTTTGACCAGCAGCCAGTCCGCCAAGGCTATTCACAATACCCGCCGTAGGGCCGATTTCCGCAGCGGAAACGCCGCAGCAATTTTCATCCAATGTGGATTGATCCCAAATGAAACGGGCGCTGAAATTATCGGTCGGCTCCCACAAAGCTTGCGCGCGAATATTAAAGCGGTCCAAATCGTTAAAATCTCCGCCGGAGGACCCTTCTAAAGGTTCAAAATATCCATCCCTGACCTGAAAGCCGCCGCCCAAACTGACCGCGAATGTGTCGGAAAGGCCGCCCGTAATATAGCCTCTGGTATAAAACTGATCAAAATTACCGATGCCAGCTTCCACGAAACCATTTGTATCAAAGTCAGGTTGCGCGGTGACAATACTCACAACGCCAACCGGCGCATTTTTACCGAACAAAGTCGATTGCGGACCTGAAACAACTTCGACACGTTCTAGTTTTGGCAGATCGCCAATTTGAGCCGCAGCACGGGAGCGATATACGCCGTCAATATACAAACCAACAGATGGCTCAATCCCGATATTATTACCGCCATTTCCGAGGCCCCGAATACTGAGGGTCGTGTTACCAGCATTTTGTAGCTGTGACACGCGGAACGTCGGCACCACAGTTTGAAGATCTTTAATGTCTAAAATTTGTGCTTTTTCGATAACATCGGCAGATGTGACAGTCACAGCCACAGGTGTTTCCTGCAAAGTCGTGGTCCGTTTTGTCGCACTAGTGTATACGACATCATCATCCGCATCTTGAGCAAAAGCTGCTGGTGAAGATAAAAGAGCGAAAGCCGAAGCAGACGCCACGAGAAGTGAAGTATATTTGGTCATGAATCCCCAATAATTTTGATTGCACGGATCTTAGTCCGCTATTGTCCAATGCGTATCCTTCGTTTTTTACCGTTTCAAGTCGCGTGTTCGATTGGGTATGACATTGATACATCACTGTGACTTTTACATCACAATCTAAAACTTGACCTTTTTAACCCCTAATCACCGCCATTTTCAGGATCTCACCGCGTGACCTCGGCGGTTTTCTGCCCTAAATGCCCAGCATGGCCGCGCCTCGTCCCCTCACCCTCACACCTCCCGCAAAATTGGATTGGTCTCGCCCGGAAACGCCAGTTGCGATGGAATTTGGCGACATTTATTTTTCGACAGATGGGGGCCTGGACGAATCACGCACCGTTTTCTTAAGGGGGTGTGGACTACCGGAGGGCTGGGCAAATCGCTCTTTATACACAGTTGCTGAACTGGGGTTTGGGTCCGGATTAAACTTCCTAACCACGTGGCAAAGCTGGGCTAAGACAGCCAAAGCGCATCAGCGTCTCCACTACGTCTCGATAGAAAAATTTCCTTTTGACGCTAATCAGTTGACGCAGGCGCTCAAAGCCTGGCCCGAGCTCCAAAATTTTAGCCAAAAGCTCATCGCGCAATGGCCCGGCCGCGTGAAAGGCATTCACCGCTTAAATTTTGGCGCGGTCACGCTGACCTTAATTCATGACGACGTTATACCCGCTCTCGAGCGCGCCGATAATTTGAAAGCTAATGCTTGGTTCCTCGATGGGTTTAGCCCATCAAGCAATCCTGCGATGTGGAGCGCAGAGGTCATGCGCAGCCTTGCAGCTTGCTGCGCATCTGGGGCGCGCCTAGCAACCTTTTCCGTTGCAGGTGCGGTAAGGTCCAGCCTAACTAAAGCAGGGTTTTCCGTGCGCAAAATGCCCGGATTTGGACGGAAACGTCATCGCCTTGAAGCAGAGTATTCCGGCGGAAAATCGGCGCAAATAACTCCTATCGAAAAAGCCCTCATCGTTGGGGCGGGAATTGCTGGACGGTCTCTCGCAAAAGCCTTATCCGCGCGGCAGATTGCTTTTGACATCATCGACAACCGGTCCCACCCGTCGGCCAGCGGAAATCCTGCCGCCCTCGTGAAACCACGGTTTGATTTACAAGATCGGCCCGAAAGCCGGTTTTTTCTATCCGCATATTTACAGGCGCTAAGGACCTATCCCGACGCAGCCATTCTAGCGCGCGGCGTCAAACAATTGCCCACGAGCGAAAAAGAGATAGACCGGTTTAGAAAGCTGATAGACCAAGCGCCGCTTGGGCAAAGTCATTTGATTTGGAAAGATATTGCTTTGTGGATCGACAGCGCTCTCGTCATTAATCCATCAAAAACATCGCAAGATTTTGATGTTCGGCGCGAAACCTATAGGGCCGCTCAAAACACTTCCGATTACAGTCACCTCTTTTTAGCCGCAGGTTATGGGATAAATGACATTGCGCCGGATTTAGAATTTCGATTTTCGCGCGGTCAATTAAGCTGGGCAAAACCCATATGGGACCTGCCAACCGCCTATGGCGGATATGCTTTAAATTTAGACGGCGCGGCCTTGATTGGCGCGACACATGACCGCTTGGATGAGCGCGATCCGTTTGAATTACGCCCCGAAGATGATCAAAGAAATCTATCGGCACTCGCGGATATATCTGGATGTAAAATCGAACCCGTCGATCTTGCATCCCGCGCAAGTGTGCGCGTCACAAGCCGCGACACCTTACCTATCCTAGCCAAATTGGATGACTCAAATTCCGCGTCTTGTTGGACACTATCGGGTTTGGGCAGCCGCGGATTTACCTTTGCGCCCTTATTGGCGGAGGCTCTTATTGCCCATATCTGCGATGAAATCGGGCCATTGGAAAAACAGCTCAGGGCAAAGTTCTCCGAGCCAGCCCGATACAAATAGCGAGCCTTATTTTAATTCCGGTTGCCAATATCAATTTCACCAGAGCCTGAACTTTTCATAGAGAGTTCTCCGCTCACACTCCCGATAGAAATATCGCCAGAGCCGCTCGCAATCAGTTTTGCCGTTTGCGCTTCGCCGGAAAAATCAACTTCTGCAGAGCCGCGGACCTTTGCAGATAAATCACTAACGTCGCCGCCCTTAATCTCAATATCGCCCGAGCCCAGGGATGAAAGCTCAA
Organism: uncultured Algimonas sp.; assembly: GCA_964552135.1. GTDB lineage: Bacteria > Pseudomonadota > Alphaproteobacteria > Caulobacterales > Maricaulaceae > Litorimonas. The sequence continues at coordinate 24,002 of CAZKHC010000005.1, forward strand.
GAGAGGCTCCTTCAACTGAGGCAACTTCCAGATCGCCTGAACCATGCCCAAAATAGGATAGGCTACCGTCGACGTTTCCTAGTGTGATATCACCTGAGCCATGCGAGGTCAGCTCAACCTCTCCCGCAATATCTCCGGTATAGAGATCGCCGGAGCCATAATTCGAACTCTCCAGCGAATTAAGATCGGCCAGTTCTACATCTGCAGAACCATGGGATTGAATGAGGACATCTTCACTATCGCCGCCTGTTAGGTCGCCAGACCCTTTCAAATTCGCAACAATTTGACCTGTATTACCTACGGATACATCTGCAGAGCCGCGGCTATCCAAGGCGAGGAGACCATCAACATCCCCTAAGGTCACTTTCCCGCAATAGGAGAGCTGAAGATCGGCAGACCCAATATCTGGCGACCCATCCGTAAAGATCACCGAGTCGCTGACAATGAGCTTCGTGTTTTTTGGTAAAGTCACTTTGAGAATCGGCATGTCCTCCATATTTTTAAACCCGCCAAATTGTCCGTCTTTTTTCTTGCCAAACCAATTAAAGTCATAACGGCCATATGTGGATTTACAGTCTGAACTATCAATATCCGTCTGGCCGCCATCGATCGTCACGGCCATACGGCCTGAAATTTTCGTGTCGCCTGGATTTTTTTGCACATCGGCAGACAAAGACCCATTCGACCAATTTATCGATCCAATGAAATTCTTGATCTCAAGGCTATCCTGCGCATGACTTGCCGGAGCGGCAGCCAGTAGTGCGATGGGAACTCCAATGCTGGCGATGGAAAGGGTAATGTCTGAAAGGTTTGTCATTTTAAAACCCAATCCGGATATGTAGCTCGCCAGGAAACTCTAAATCCACAAAAACGTCCGTTGTGTCTGTCACGGAAAAACGAAATCCTTCATCATCATGTATAAGTTCCAGATGGGAAAACTGAGCAATGACGCTTTCCGTCTGCGGGATAGGAAGAATAGTCTGATCGGCAATGACAGGCGGTTTATCGGTCACCTGCGCACCAGCCGCAATGGTACCCATGAAAGCGGCAGATATAATTATTGTGGTCTTGATCATGGCAGTTTCTCCCTTGGCCAATCATTTCATTTGGGACGCATGGCACTGCGTCAGTATTTAAGTCTTGAGGCGCAACCTCTCTCGCAGATGCGCCTCAAATTTGCTTAGCTTTCCAGATCTCGAAAGTCGCGGTTAAGCTTCCATTCCTTAGATGTAATCGAACGCTCTAGCCCCTGCAGGCGGACCTCGAGTGAGCGAAACTTAGATCGCACGTCATTATAAGTTGTTGTCGATTCTGCGGTTCCGGCCGGCGCTTCAGCGCGAGCACGAGCGTCATGTTTTTCTCGGTATTCTCTTATGTAGGGCGCCCGTGCATCCTTGGGCATTAGCACCCAAAGAATAAAGTAGGCGATCAATGGAAGACCTGTGAAAATGATCAATAAGATCGTCAGGATACGGACCATTGTGTGGTCCCAGCCCAAGTAGTCACCTATCCCAGCACAGACCCCACCAAGTTTTCCATCGACGGTATTACGGCGAAGTTTTGGACCGCTATATTCATAGCCGTCATCAGAGCCATCCCAGTTATTATCCCGAAGTGATCTTTCAATAGGGTTTCTATAGCGCCGGCTCATTTTTCTCTCCAATCTGGAATTTCATCGTCTAAAATGCGTTCTAACACAGCGACTCTTTGGTCTAAAATATCTGCGATTTTTGACATTTGTGTCAGTTCCATCGCTTGATCCTCTGTGATGGTTCCGGCTGACTTATTCACATGCTTGTAGTGCACGCTGACCCAGACAATGCCGAAAACCATAAGGAACGGTGCGAGTGGTATGAGTGCGTTCATGTTCCTGCCTTTCTATTTCTCTCTCAGTTTAAGTTTTGCACCCGGCCATTCGAGGGGATGGGAATCTAGAGGGAACTAGACGGCCGGGCGCAAATTCGGTTTGGCTGTGATTAACCAGCCTTTTTCTTTTTTCCACCATTTGCAGCCTTGGGCTTATTCACCCGGGCTTTTAATGCGGCGAGCTCATCTTCAATGGCTTCATCGGCTTCCATCTGAGCAAATTGGCTTTCAAGGCTATCGCCACCTGCGCCAAGATCAAAACTCTCAACATGGGCTTCTAGCTCGTCAACCTTGCGTTCCATACGCTCATAACGAGCGAGCGCGTCTTCAACTTTTGTGTCACGAACCATTTGGCGCATTTTAATTTGGCCTTTGGCAACCGAACTGCGCATAGAAAGCGCTTTGTGCTTGGCTTTCGCCTCATTGAGCTTGGTTTGTAACTTCCCGAGGTCTTCGTCCGCTTTTGCGACAGCTTCGTCGAGGACCGTCATCTCGCGTGTCACAACGTCAACCATTTGCTCTGATTGTTGCTTGGCTGACAGCGCGCCGCGGGCAAGATCTTCCCGGCCTTTGGTCAAGGCAAGTTCAGCCTTAGCTTCCCAGTCTTCTGCGCGGGCCGTATAATCATCTGCCTTACGCGATAATTCCTTACGCTCTGCGATATTGCGCGCAGCATCCGTGCGCACTTCAACCAGAGTGTCTTCCATTTCTTGAATGATGAGCCGTGCGATTTTCTCGGGATTTTCAGCTTTATCGATCATCGAATTTAGGTTTGAGTTTATGATGTCGCCCATGCGGGAAAAGATACCCATGATATGTCTCCTAA
>CAZKHC010000006.1:0-6544 GCA_964552135.1 uncultured Algimonas sp.
GCCTGACCCTCTCGAATCATTGCCAAATGATTGACGCCGCAGCCCGCAATCTCGCCGTTGACGGTAATCACAAAAGGGGCCCAAACCGTCGCGAGGTTTTCGAATTGCTCGACTTTCAGATTGAAAATCTCCTCATGGGCTTGTCCGACTTCAAGCGTGCCAACCCAATCGCGCCATCGCGCAAGCCCGTTATCAGTTACTGTGCCATTCGGCCTAACGCGGCGCAGCGTGCCGTCTTCGGTAAAGACAGCGTCAATCATATCCACGTCGCCGCGATACATGGCAATCATCATGGAATGAGCGGTGGCTCGGGGGGTGGAGAGGTCGATCTCTGCGCTGGCATAGTCGGGCGAAACGATTGACGCGTTTTTTGCGCTGCAGGCCACTAAAGCTCCGGAGAAGATGAGTGCTGTGCAAAGCTGCGAAAATATCGATGCCATTTGTCGGCTCCATTAGCGGGGGTCAAACATTTTACATTGGTTAATATTATTTCGAAACGTCGTCGTAATTCATCCGCGATATCAGACCTCATGGCTCTCGTGCAATATATCTATACCTCAGTGTTAATCACGGAACTAACGGCGCAAAACGCCTTTGACACCTCTTCGCTAAGCGTAAAAATTTGTCAGCAATTTGGGATTACCGGGCGGGTCTTTGCTAATTGCCGGCAAGCGCTTGCGATTACGGAAGGCCCTGAAGAAATTGTTGTACGTTATTTTCATGCGGTCAAACAAGATCCGTTATCGAGCAATATTTTGCTTCATGTTCAACGGCCCATTCAAATGCGCGAGTTTTTGGATTATTCTGTCTGGCTTAATTTAGGACAGGACTTTCAATTTAACGAACATGTTCGGGAATTGACGACGCGTTCGCTTCATGAAGCGTGGCCAGAAAATCTGTCAACCAAAGTCCGCATTATGGCCGATGCCTATCTGGACGGGGATATGCTCGCCGCATGATGTAGCGAGGGACGTAAAATTCAGGGCATTCGACCACCCCCAAATGGAGGGGGGTGATTGGGGGCTGTTCAATAATGGCTTGTAGCCTACCAAAGTGTAAGTATTTAAAGGGATGATTCGAGATGTACGCTAAACAACAAGATGTTTACAGCAAGCTCGAACTTTCGGGCGTTTCCGTAGAATCTTTGCATGAGCTTCATAGTCAGACAATGAAGGAGCTCGAAAGCTGCGCTCACTTTTTACCCAAAGATTCTTCGGAAGATAAAGAGGCTGATTTGAGAGAAGCAGCTTTATTGGAATTCGAACAGGCCATGTTGGATCGCGCGTCTAGAATTCCCCTGAAAAATGTCAAAGATATTGAAGATTTAATTGATTTTTGGGAAAGTCTGTCTGGGGTAAATGAGGGAGCTTATCAGCGCCCGGCCGATAAAATCGCTATGAATATTTTTCGGCATTTAAGCGCGCATTTGAGATAGCCATTTACTCGCCCCGGTTCACGGCTTGAATGACCGAGCCTTTAACGCTGCTGTTACGCGATCAGACACACCAAGTTTAAGGAAGAGTTGTTTCACATAGCCAGAAACGGTGCTGGTCGAAATTCCTAAAATTTTGCCAATTTCAGGGTTCGTTTTTCCAAATGTTATAAGCTCTAATACTTCACTTTCGCGGCTGGTGAGTTGAATAGATGTTCGAATGGAGTTTGAAATCACGCTATATTTGGCCTGCCAAACTTGCGATAGCCCCCACAATTTCCATTTAAAAATTTCGTCAAAAAAATCACGTTGTTTCTGAAAGCTTACAGTTATTAGACCGCGTTTGTTATAAGCCCCGAAGAGTGGCAAAAATAAGCTGTCGTCGACTAATTGAAGCGCAGTATCAATACGATTTAAATGATCTTTACTGAAAATGTCTTTGACCTCTCTTAACTCGGTCAGCCAGAATGGTTGGCCTTGAGACAAGACATACTCCATGGTGGGGTCGGCGTTTCCATCCAAATTATCGAAATATGACTTTAATTCGGCTGGAAAACCGTCAGATAAATATCTGCTTTTTTGATTATCGTCATTTGATCCGACAGAAGGAATTTGGTGAACGCTAAACGCTTTGCAACACAACAGCTCTAATTGTTTTAAAGCTAGGTCATCTAAGGTCATTGCGTTGGTTATTCGTTGAATGACCTCCATATACACGTCATTGGGTATGTTGGGTTCAGTCCCAATGAGCGTCATTTTGGTTTACTTTCGATCTCTGTAGTTATGCGGTCATGCCTTTATTGAATGATATGTTATCTGTATTTTATGTCTAAACAATAGGTGATATTGCATAGGGCAGCGCTTGTTTTTTAAACTCTCGCCAGACGCTTATTGTTAGTGTGTCAGTGAGTTTAATCTGTGCAGTCCGGGTAACATAAGTCTCACGAGCTGGTGTAGTCTTGTGTGATGTTCGTGTGGCGAAGGCCGTCTATCGGGATGCAATTCCTTCGTCCCTCCAGAGAACACATCATGACAAGAATTTCCCTTCTAATAACGGCCGCCGCATTGTTCGGGCTTACGGCCGCTCCTGCTCACGCTGGCATATTTGATAAAACCCCCACGGATGGCGCCGGCGTATATGTCAGCGGTTTTGTCGGCGTTGCCGTTCCATTCGATACCGATTTTGACGGAACGCAGGATCCGGCTGCTGGCGTCCCGGGTGTCGCAGGCGCACCTGCTGCAATCAATGCAAATCTCGATTCCGACGTATATTTCGGCGGCGCGATTGGCGGAAGATTGCCATTCAAATTCTTAAATACCTTTCAGCCTCGAATAGAAGTAGAAATTAGCCATTTTAACGCCGATGTGTCATCGGGCGATTTTAATGGTGGTGACCAAACCTTTAGCGGCGATCAATCGCAAACTTTTTTCCTGGTGAATTCATATAATGATATTCGCTGGAAGGAAAATCAGACGATTGTGCCTTATATTGGCGGCGGCTTAGGCTTGGCTGTGATTGACTCAGACATCCAATATTTCCCCAATAATGGACTCTTTACGGCTCCAAATTTTGCGGTACAGGGGCAAGATACGGCCTTTACGACGGTCTCTACGGCGGGCGTGACGCTAAATGCTTCCGAGAAATTCGATATTTTTGCTGAAGGGCGCTACCTCAAGACATATGGCGTGGATTCAGAGCGTCGTTTCATAAATGCTGGCGCAAACGGGTTCTCCGCCGATGTTGATGATAGTCCAGATGGGTTAGCATTTACCGTCGGAACACGCCTAAAATTCTAGCATAAATTGGGTCTTTTGGAGTGACACGAAAGGTTCCCTTGCGATTTTTTGGAAAAAAGCCCATATTCGAGCTATCGAGAACAGGCCTGACGACCCGGCCAGCTTTGACGTGATGAGTTTTTTCGCGCCACACTGAGTACGCATTGCATACCTTTTTCGACACTCCAGTGGGTTTCAAATTGAAACTCACATTATGACGACGTGAAAGGAAATACACATGTCAGAAGAAATGAAGGCCGGTACGGTCAAGTTTTTTAATACTACTAAAGGCTTTGGTTTTGTTCAGCCGGAAGATGGCGGCGGAGACGTTTTTGTCCATATTACAGCGCTTCAGCGTTCTGGAATTCAAGGGTTGAACGAAGGCGACAAAGTCATGTTTGATACAGCCGTTAATGAGCGTACGGGCAAGACAGCAGTTGAAAATATCTCAATGGCGTAAGGTTTTTTCGGGATAAACATCCTGATTATTGTTTAGAGGGTCTGCATGGTTTTTCCGTGCAGGCCCTTTTTTATTGGTCTAACCTGAAAGAAATCAGGGAGAGACTTATGACCGCATCATCATTTTTAACGCCGGTACTGGCACTTATTATTTGGACGTTGCTTATCTGGGCGTTGATGTACGCACGGCGTATCCCGGCGATGCAGGCTGCGAAAATAGATCCGGAAACCGCGAAATCACCAGATGGCAGATGGAAAGAAGAACTGCCCTTATCCGTTCAGGCCTCCGCGCATAATTATAATCATCTGCTTGAGCAGCCAACAATTTTTTATGCGCTTATGTTCTATGTGACCCTTACGGCGCAGATGTCTACGCCGATTTTTTATGCCGCTTGGGCTTATGTCGTTTTGCGTGTGCTCCACAGTTTCGTCCAAGTGAGTTCAGGCAAAGTGATGATCCGTTTTTCAATTTTCAGCCTGTCAACTCTGGTTCTTATCGCCATGGTTGTAATGACTTTACTATAGGCGAACTCGTGAGCCTCTTACTTTTTGTCTCCGCAGAATATCATAATATGGCGGAATATGACCGTTATGTTGAACTCTCGACTCCCATCTTCTTGCGCGAAGGCGTCAATGTCATTGGCAATGATGAGGAGGCTGCATTTTTTGACTTACCAGGTGATAAAGCCATCTTGCTCGAGTTTCGCGACAAAGCGCATATGAAACATTTCTTTGACCTGCCCGACTATCAAAAGGCGGCGAAACATCGTGATGCAGGCGCGACCATGCGTATGGTTCGGTTTAGACGGTTCCCAGGCTCTGTTTCGACATAGCCTCCCATACCGCAGAGAGCGCGATAAAATCAGCGCTCTCATCTGGGTCGCGGTCATTGTTCAGATCCGCGGGACTATTTCGCGTAATCGTAATGCCTATCGGCTCCAAGGTGCGGGCGTCCAAAACGGGACCGCCGCTCATGCCTGTGACAACAGGCTCATCGGGTTCAAAGATATGCGCAATCCATTGGCCCGGGCTTCGTTCAAAATAGATGCGCCCGGTGCGTTGTTCCATATGGCGGGACCCTGCGGGATAGCCTTTGATAATTACATCTTGCCCAATGCGCGGTGCGGCAGGGGGCTTTGCGGGCAAAGTGCAGCCGGCTAAGGCCGCATCCAATCCGTCCGGCCAGCTTGTGACGCTCATATTCTTTGCAAAATTGGGGAGATGGTCTTGAGCGTCCGTCAGGCAGTGCCCGGCGCTAATCCAGCCACCCCAATGTGCGAACCAAGTCGTATAGCATTGGAAGTGATGTTCGTTGTGAAAATACCGGCGAATGTCATGTTTGGTACTTGAGCTTGAAGCGGGATTAGCGGTTGCTGGCGCTTTGGGCTGAGTTGGTGAGGGTGCTTGGTCCCAGGGCAAGACGGGTTTGGCAACCGGCTTTGGTTTAGAGCGTCGGAAAAATCGGAAGAAGGACATGTTTGGGACTAGACCCGCTAGGTGCTAGGCACGCAACCCTTTATCGTGTTACGTCACAGCAATGAAAGTTATCTCATTTGTCCTTATCGCTGCCCTGGCGGGTTTTATGACCTCGGCTTGTGTCAATTCACCAAATTTCGAACCTATCGCTGAGAGTCATCATCCTGAAGCAAGTCCCTTTGATACGAACCCAACGTTGGTCGCCCAAGACGCCGTTGATAAGGTTTTAGAGTCGGCGGCTTTAACCGGGAAACATGCCATGATCGTTATGGGTGCGAATTGGTGTCATGATAGCCGCGCGCTCGCAGGGTGGTTTGAAACGCCGCGTTTTGAAGCGCTGCTGAAGGAAAACTATAGTGTCGCCTATATTGATGTGGGGCAAAAAGACCGGAACATTGATGTCGCGCAGCGGTTTGGTCTCGACAAAATCGTTGGTACGCCGACTGTGGTTGTGACCAATTCGCAAGGCGATGTTCTCAATCTGGACACAGCTGTTACTTGGCGACATTCAGCGAGCCGAACCGAAAACGAAATTTTTACAGCTTTCGAGGCATTAGCGCAGCAATAGGAGGCGGCGATGTTCATGGGGCATTACGGACCGGCGGTCTGGGATACGCAGCGCGGGAAGGGCGACGTCCTTATTCCGCTTTGGGTCGGATTTTTAGCCGTGCAGTTTATCGATGTGATTTGGGCTATACTGATCATTTTGGGTCTAGAGGGTGGAATCCGAATGGTTGAAAGCGAACCCCACTCAAATATTCCGTACTCTCATAGTTTGATTTCAGCTTTAGTTTTGTCCGTCCTTGCGGGCCTAATGTATAAATTATTCCAACCAAAGGTCGGCGTAAGAGGGTTTTGGGTGATTTGCGCGTTGGTTTTTTCCCATTGGATTTTTGATTTGATTGTGCATCGTCCTGACCTCCCGCTGTGGCCGGGCAGTGGGGTCGAGCTTGGGTTTGGGGTTTGGAACTGGCCGATCCTCGCATTTCTACTGGAAATCGGTTTATTACTGACGGCCTTTCTCTATTGGCTGCGCGTGACGACAGGACCGCGGTCAAGCCTAATCGCTTTATCCGTTTTGTTTGTCTTTATGGTCATCATCCAATTTATGTTCATTACAGTGCCAGGTATGCAAGTTCAGCACGGTGAATTTGATCCGAACGCAGGACTGCAAGGCGCGGCCTTAGGGGTCTCTGCGCTTTTCATATATGGGATTTTGACTGGATCCATCGCGTGGATTGAAAAGCGCAGGACACCGATAACTTAGTCCTCAAATTTTGGTTTACTCGGCAGGCTCGTAGCTCTGTTTTTTTCTTTGGCTTGACGCAAACGCAGCCCCCGTCCGGTGGTCACGGCGTCGCTCCCAAATTTTGCGCGCGCAATATCACTGGCCCGTTCGGC
>CAZKHC010000006.1:6644-14585 GCA_964552135.1 uncultured Algimonas sp.
ACGCCATAGACTCGAGCATGATAACAGGCTGCGGAGACGACGCCGCGCCGACCTCCGCCGACAATAACAGGTTTGTCTCGAATGTCGGGATTGTCTCGTTTTTCGACGGAACAATAAAAAGCGTCGCAATCGACATGAGCAATCGAAAGTGTCTGTAATTCGGCGTGGGCAAGGGAACGACGAGACCCGCAAGACGCGCAAATTTCAGCTTGAAACGCCTCATTGCCACAGTCCCGGCAAAAACGAGTAAAATTCTGGTCGCGAATACTCATGCCGCGTTCTTATAAATTATTAATATGTTCATGCAATGTTCTCAATGCCGAAACATGTGTGGAGGCTCTGTGGACGACACAACATGGTTAACCACAGGTAACCGACCAACACACCAAGATTTAAGGATATCCTGTCAGTGTAGGGTCTTAAGAACAAGAACAAGGCGCGCAAATTAAAGACGCGGTTGTCAGTTAGTGAATTGGGAATATGCTAAAGAAAATGCCAAAAAAAGTCCTCATCGTTGAAGATAATGAGCTGAACATGAAATTGTTCGCTGATCTGTTGGATGCACATGGATATGAAACTCGCCAAACTCGTGAGGGATTGAAAGCGATTTCAATGGCGCGAAGTTTTAAACCCGATCTGATCCTTATGGATATCCAATTGCCAGAAGTTTCTGGGTTGGAAGTCACGAAATGGATCAAGGATGATAAGGCCCTGGCAGACATTCCCGTTATCGCTGTGACGGCTTTTGCTATGAAAGGCGATGAGAAGCGCATTCGCGAAGGCGGATGCGAGGATTATATCGCAAAACCGATTACGGTTTCGTCCTTCCTCGCCAAAGTGCGGAAATTCGCCGAAGCGGCATAAGTACAGGAGACCGCTATGTCCGCGCGTATCCTTGTCGTTGACGATCTCGCCCCAAATGTAAATTTGTTGCAAGTCAAATTGCAGGCAGAGTATTATGACGTTTTAACCGCGCGTTCGGGCTATGAAGCTCTGGAGGTTGCGCAAAAAGAACGGCTCGATCTCATTCTTATGGATGCCATGATGCCTGGTATGAACGGATTTGAGGCTTGTAAGCGAATTAAGAATAATCCTGCGACTTGGCATGTCCCTGTTATTATGGTCACGGCTTTAGAAGAAACGAAAGACCGTATTCGTGGACTTGAAGCTGGCGCAGATGATTTCGTAACCAAGCCTATTGATGATTTCAATATTATGGCCCGCGTGCGTTCACTCCTTCGCTTGAAGATGGTGACCGACCAGCTTCTTAGCCATACCGGGCACACATTATCTAATTCTCGTGAATTACTGGAATCAATTGAGAAACAAAAAGGCCGTATTTTATTGGTTGAAGACCATGACCTTCACGCCAAAAAGGTAGCGACGCCCCTGCGCGAACATCATCAAGTTATCATCGAGAAAGATCCGATTAATGCCATTCGACTTGCCAAGTCCGGTATTGATACGGTCATTGTTAGTTTGGTGAGTAGTAGTTTTGACGGTCTGCGCGTTTGCGCATCCATGAAGTTTAACGAAGAAAGCCGCGACGTTCCCATCCTCGTGATTGGAGATCCGGAAGACGAAGGTCGGTTCGTCAGGGCTTATGATATCGGTATCAACGATACGATTATGCGTCCTGTTGAAGTTCAAGAATTGAAGGCACGTGTTAAAACGCTCTTACGCCGAAAATTCTATGCCGACTCGCTACGTGAGAATTTTAACGAAAATCTCGAAATGGTTGTGGCGGATCCATTGACGGGTTTAGGCAATCGTCGTTATTTTGACCGCGCTATTGAGCCGTTCTTTGAAGACTTAGAGACACGGTCGAAGCCATTTTCTGTCATGGTTTTTGACATCGATCATTTTAAGCGTGTGAATGATATTTTGGGCCATGATATGGGCGATCAAATTCTCAAAGAAATTGCAGCACGCCTTGTGACCAATATGCGGGCTGTGGATGTCGTGGCGCGTTATGGCGGCGAAGAATTCATGATCGCTATGCCAGAAACGACTGCGAAAGAGGCTTTGGTTGCCGCAGATCGTGTTCGGGCTTTGATTGCGGGAACACCCGTTTTTGTCGATGGGGAAGCCTTGCAAATCACGACGAGTGTTGGCGTGGCAGAAGTCGAACCAGGTGAGAACCTGCGCGATGTTTTCAAGCGAGCGGATGACGCCCTGTATAAGGCGAAACAATCAGGACGAAACAAAGCCCTCCCGGCACAATTGGGCAAAGCGGCTTAGGTTATTCCAATAAAAAACCGCCTTGCGCTAAACGCCGGGCGGTCTCTTTATCTAAATGCCGAAAGATTTTACTTAATCTTACCTTCTTTGAAGTCGACGTGCTTGCGCGCAATCGGATCATATTTCTTTTTGACCATTTTCTCTGTCATTGTCCGCGAGTTTTTTCTCGTGACATAGAAATAGCCGGTTCCCGCAGTTGAGTTCAGGCGGATTTTAATTGTGGTAGGCTTCGCCATGACGAGGAGTCCTCATTTTGGTGTAATTCGATTGCGCGCGGATAGGCGCTCTGGCGTTAGCTGTCAACTGATACCCGTGAGGTTCACTTAGGGGAATTGCAGCATTTTAAACTCGCCGCGTATCGCGCGTGAGTAGAAAATTTGATCGGGTGGTCTATCCGCTTTCAAATATCGCTTTAGGACCTGCAACATCATGTCTGTTGCGCGCTGTGTTTCGAGGTCTGCTATCTGCTCAAAGGTAAACCACCCCACATTCAAAAGCTCCGAACTGTCCGAGATTTTCGGCGGCGATATGTCGCCGAGGTTTTTGACGAAAAACCAAGCGTCAAATCGCTTATGGCGATGCGGCGGTGTGACGGCGCGGCCGAACACCTCAATATCGGACAGGTCTGGGAGCTGGCCTGCCTCTCGAAAGGCATCATAGCTCGCATGGTTTAAATTTCGGCCTGTATCTGCGCTAGAACCCAGCATGAGGCCTGTTTCTTCCCACGTCTCCCGAACGGAGGCTAACGCGACTGCACGAGCCCTACGGGGCGCATAGGCGGCCTCCAAAATGCGTTCCGTGCGCGGCGATAAGTCTCCCGCAAATTTGGCGTAGCTATCGGCGCGGTCGACCCGGCCTCCCGGAAACACATAGACGCTCGGCATGAAATCATGCCGTGTGGAGCGTTGTCCCATCAGGATCTTCAGATGTTTTCCTGACCCGCAGGTTAAAACGAGTGTGGACGCCAATCGCGGCTTCGGCGCGCGGGTCAGTTCTTTGCGTTTCGCGCGTTCAGTGTCAGTAATTTTCATCTTTCCGACGAGTACGGGACCTGAATTTTCTATGGGGTTAGACATAGGGGTTTGTGGCGCGTCTTATGATTCAGGGCAAGAGGAAGTCAGACGTTACTGAATATATGCGCTGCGTCAGGAGTCGAGTCTAGCTCAATCGCTTTAACTCGCGCCGCCATATAATTTGGGTTTAAATTTATCAAACCAGAAGACTTTTCCGAGACCCCGAGCGCTCAGCGCTAGATAGCGAACATTAGATGGGTGATTGATTAGTGCAGCGAGAAGGAAAACCATTCCAAACACACCAAGCTGCAAGAGCCCCACAATCATATGGCGTGCAAGTTGCGGAGTACCAAAGAAGCCCTTTGAGGCGGCAATTCGGCTTGGACCTTGTCCATATCCGAAGTTTCGCTTTGCGATATATTTCGATGTTGTCCGGGCTTCCGGGACGTATTCATAACAAAGCGTGCTGGGGGCCCAACCAAATAGAGTGCCATTTGCCCGTAGAGCTTCAAAGAGAATGTCGTCTTCGCCGCCGCTTTCATTCAGTCGAGTATCAAAGGCCGGAGTCGGTAAAACGCAAGTTTCTAAGTCGATGAGGCAGCCACCTGTCCCAAAAGATTCTGAGGAAACGCCAGCTTGGATTTGCTTAGAATGCCGTGCATAAAAGGAGGATAAATAGCTATTTCGAGGGTTGGCTGCATCCGTAAATTTTGCCGTGAGCGGTCCAAAAACAACGCCTGCGGAGTGATCGACGGATACTTCGACAAGTCCATCGATCCAATTTTCTGTGACGTCCATGTCGTCATCTAAAAAGGCAATGAAACGTGACGAGGCGAATTGAATGGCGGCATTTCTAGCATTCGAAACACCTGCTTGGGGCTCATGAATGTAATGTACTGGAATGTCAGATTGGGCCGCAAAACCGTAAACGAATATCTGTTCTATTGGCAAAGGATTATTGTCGATGATCAAAATTTCGACGCGATGTTTCGTTTTGAGCGTTTGCGTGAGATGCGGCAATAAATCCCTCAAACGCTCCGATCGACGAAACGTGGGGATTGCGATAAGAACGGAGTGTGAGTCCTTACCGGGTAAAACTGTCATCGCACCGGTTTCAGAATCGAAAGTCGTCATCTGACTCACGTCTGTCGCGCGAGAATCCTTCGATTCATGTGGTATTTTTTTTAAAGACAAATCTATGTTTCCCACATGTGAACGACTGATTTCGTTCTTGCACCCTAATGAGACAATATACGCAATCCCTATGCCTTCATTTCTCTAAATGCCATATGTGAACAATGGCGGGGGAAACATGGTTATTTTTTGGTTAAAATGGGCCCTCAGGTGATGTGTTTTCAGTCTGTCCCAGAATAGCACCACTGACGGAGGAATCCCTCGATTATGCTGTGTCTACCGCCGCCGCCTTTTATGCTTCGCTCCTCGCGATTTATGACCGCTGGCGGTTCTGTGGTTCCGTTTCGGCGGTTTACCTTTTTCGGGTTTGCTGACCATTTCAAAGACGAGACCGCCTGTGACAGGGTTTGCTTCTTCGAGGCGGGCTTTGACGGGCCGTCCGAAGCCATATGTATCTCCAGATTCAACGCCAATCAGTGCGCGGTTTTTCTCATCATACATGAAGTATTCATGGCCCAAACTCCGCGCGGGGATTAACCCGTCTGCGCCCGTTTCGTCGAGCGTGATAAACAATCCAAATTTTGTGACGCCCGTGATGCGCGCGCCGAATGTCGCGCCGACATGACCTTCGAGATAAGCGGCGATGTAACGGTCCTTCGCGTCGCGTTCGGCGACCATCGCTTTGCGTTCCGTTGCGGAGATATGTTCTGCGATTTCTTGAAGGCGGGCGGCGCTTTCTTTCTCCATTCCGTCATCGCCGAATCCAAATGTATCAATCAGTGCGCGGTGAACGATGAGGTCGGCATAGCGCCGAATGGGCGAAGTGAAATGGGCATAATGGGTCAGATTAAGACCGAAATGTCCGCCTTTATCTGCGCTGTAAACCGCTTGCGATTGGCTGCGTAGGACCGCCATGCCGACGGTCTCATTTAGGTCCTTCGCATCCGCTTGTGCGAGGAGTTTGTTGAGCCGCGCCGTTGTTGCGCGCTCGCCCAGGCTGAATTTCATATTCAGCGCAGGGAGGAAGTCGGAGAGTCCTTTGAGTTTTTCGCCCGACGGCACGTCATGAAAGCGCATGATGGCGGGCGTCTTTTTCTCGATCAGGCTTTCCGCCGCGCAAACATTGGCCTGCACCATGAATTCCTCAATGAGCTTATGTGCGTCAAAACGGTCACGTAGGCTAATGCGGTCCACCTTGCCGTCTTTACCGATGTGAATGCGGCGCTCTGGGAGTTCGATGGCCAATGGCGCGCGGGCTTCGCGGCCTTTACGCAGGCATCCATAGGCGGCGTAAATATCTTGGATAATGTCTAGGACAGGTTCGGCAGCCTTACTCACGCGGCCCTCAGACGCGTCTTGCGCCTGTTGATAGGTGAGGCGGGCATGACTGCGCATCATGCCCCGTTTGAACCTATGTTTGATCTTGGTGCCTGTCTTATCAAAAACCATGCGCACAGCCATACAGGCGCGGTCTTCATTCGGCCGCAGGGAACAGAGATCGGACGACAGCTCATGCGGGAGCATCGGAACAACGACATCGGGGAGATAGACGGAATTGCCGCGTTCTCGCGCTTCTTTGTCCAGTTCAGAGCCGGGCGTCACAAAAGCCGACACATCCGCAATCGCCACCCAGACAACCCAGCCACCTTTATTTTTATCGTTCTTATCTGGATGGGCAAAGACGGCATCGTCGAAATCTTTCGCATCCACGGGGTCAATCGTGATGAGGGGCAGGTCGCGAATATCCTCTCTTGCGCCTTCGATTTTGGGCAAGGCGAAAGTTTTGGCTTCCTCGATAACTTTCTCAGGGAAGGCGACGCGAATGTCGTTCTCATGCAGGCTAATCAGGCTCGCAGATTTCCCGCCTTTGGCTGAGCCGATGATTTCGCTGATTTCTGCGAGACGCATATCGCCTTGATTGCGGCGTGAGGATTTAAACCAGACGAGGTTTTGATCTTCCGCGCCGTCAGGCACGCGGACGGGTTTATAATCATGACGGGCTTTTTTGGAGACAGGCTGAATGCGCCATCCGCGCCCGCCTTTATATAAAACGCCCAAATGCGCAGTAGGGCCGCTACCGAGTTTCTTCATGACAGAGGCTACGGTTTCGCCGTTCTCACGGACTTTGATGCGGCAGAGTGCGCGGTCGCCGATTTTCAAGGTTTCGCTCTGGTCACGTTTTCCGCGTTTCTTGTCTCCCCCTCTTTTTTGATAGGGTCCGGTATCCCGAATCAGGAGCCGCGGCGGAGCGCCATCACCCTTCCAATTTTCGGGCTCACCCATGAGATCGCCGTCGTCCAAATGGGTGGCTTTGATGACCATAACTCCGGGCAGGGCGTCCGCTTCGCGGAAAGTTTTGCGGTCTGATTTTTTGATGGACCCGTCCTCGACCATGGCCTTTAGGAGTTGGCGCAGCTCTCTCCGGTCATCACCTTTCACGCCAAGCGCGCGGGCCAATTTCTTATTGTCGTAGAAATCGGGGCGAGTCTTAATCTCGTCCAATATGGCTTTGCGACTTAGTTTCATGACGCGCCCTTCGGCTTCTGAACGGGAAACGTCAAGTGTGGCGCGTTTTAAGTCTTCTTTATTGGCAGGTTAAGGCTTCTATCGTATGGAGACCTCAAATTTTCAAAGGTCTTGTCATGTCTCTTAATTTTCAAAGCCAAAACACCGAATTGAACGGTATTTATCAGGCGCTTTTTTCGGCGGGCGAGGCGATTTATGCCGAGCTTAAGAAAGGCGCGGGCCTTAAATTCGCGGCTAGCGGAAATGAATCAGGCGATGAGCAAATCGAGCTAGATATCATCGCCGATGAAGCCTTTTTCAAAACACTGAGCCAAGACAAATATGTGCGTTATGTTGTGTCCGAAGAACGTCCGGGCCTCAGCAAGCTTTCAGACGGACCATACTCCATCGCGCTCGACCCGCTGGACGGCTCGAAAGCCGCGCTTATCGGCATTCCGTCAGGCGCGATTTTTGGCGTGTTTAAAAATGCGGATGTTGCCCAAGATTTCAACGGCAACAATATTATCGCGGGCGGGTTTTTCGTCTTTGGCATGAACCTTGAGGCTTATTTCGCCGATGGTCCTGATGTCTATAAAGGCATCTTCGATCAAGACGCTGGCACTTGGTCAGTTGTGGCCTTGCCTGACCCGATGCCAAGCGCGGATATCCTCGCGATTAATGGCTCGAACCAACTGGTCTGGGATCAATGGCTGCAAGACCATTATCTTTCGCTGCTCGATACAAAGGGCGGAACCGTTAAGCCGCATAATATGCGCTGGTTCGCCTCTATGGTCTCAGATTTGAAACGGCTGCTGATGCAAGGCGGCGTGTTCGCTTATCCGGGGGCTAATCGTAAGGGCTATGAGAAGGGGCACTTACGACTTGTCTATGAAGCCATCCCTATGTCATTCCTCATCCACGCCATGGGCGGGTCTTCGACGGATGGCGATATGTCTTTGCTAGAGAAGCCGGTGACAGAACTTCATGAGAAGACCCCGACCTTTATCGGAAATGCGGATAAGATTGCCGCGATTGAGGCGGCGAAGCG
>CAZKHC010000006.1:14685-25926 GCA_964552135.1 uncultured Algimonas sp.
AAGAAGGGTTCGCCGCGTAGAACCATTGTGGGCACGCCCCAATGTCCTGCGGCGTCGAGCGCGGCGTGATTAGCTTCAATTTCATCCAGGTGGTCGGAACCGCTAATCGTCGCTTCCATCTCTGCAAGGTTGAGTCCCGCGTCTGACGCGGCCTTGGCGAGATGATCGCCTTTGTCCCAATTCTCCGTTCCGCCAAAAATCAGGCGCGAGACATTGGCGGCAAAATCTATGCCTTTGCCTTGGCGCTGGGCTTCAACGCCTAATTGACTGAGGCGGTAAATATGCGGCTGCTCTTCTGCGAGCTGGAAGGTCTCCATATTTTGAACGATAGGATCCGGACGGGGCATCCCCATAGGCAAGCCCAGAAACTCTCCGCGCCGAATACTATCAAGAATTATATATTTTATGGGTTTCATATTCGATGGGTCGAACAGGGCCTTTTTGGACCGGACAGCAATCGGCAGCACAACGCGGAAATTGACGTCGACATCATAATCTTCGCGTAGCTGCAAAAGCTCAGGCGTGGCGAGATAGGAATAGGGACTACGAAATGACCAAAAAACGTCGATAGGTTCAGTCATGTTTGAGGCTCCCGATAGGTTAGGTTTCTATCGGGAAAGTTACCCAGCCTCGTAGCTGAGTAAAGGCCACATTAGAGTATGTGACCTATTTAAAACTAAGCGTCCGCTGAAGGTTTTTTCTTCGCGGCTGGCTTTTTCTTCGCCGCGGGTTTCTTTTTCTTGGCAGGTGCCTTCTTCTTTTTCGCGGGCTTTTTCTTCTTTGCCTTTGCATCGATATATTCGAGCGCCATTTCCAGGGTTACCTCTTGCGGATCCGTTCCCTTTGGAATGGTTGCGTTGATTTTTTCATATTTCACGTAAGCGCCGTAGCGGCCTTCCATGATTGCGATAGGCTTTTCGGACTTCGGATGTTTACCGAGGTCTTTGACAACCTTACCGCCGCGGCTACGGCCCGGGTTAGCGCGTTTATCCGCAATACGGGAGACAGCTTCATTCATGCCCAGCGTGAACATTTCCTCCGGGTCTTTGATGCTCACATAGGTCGTATTGTGTTTGATATAGGGGCCAAAGCGGCCAAGGGCAGTAATAATCTGATTGCCGTCTTCAGGATGGCTTCCAATTTTCCGCGGGAGGTTGATGAGCCGTAGACCTTTTTCCAGGTCGATTGAATCATAAGGCCACGTCTTAGGCAGGCTCGTTCGCTTTGGTTTTTTCTCGGTTTCCATTTCCACATAGGGACCGAAGCGGCCTGTCTTGAGAATGATATCTTTACCCGTTTCAGGATGTTGACCGAGGAGTTTGTCTTCGGCTGAAGAGTCTGGCGAGTCGCTCCCGAAGGGCCGCGTCATTTTGCACTCGGGATAGTTTGAGCAGCCAACAAAAGCGCCGAACTTTCCTAGTTTGAGGGAGAGCTGTCCATCTTCGCATTTTGGGCATTTACGCGGATCACTCCCGTCTTCCTTATCGGGGAAGACAATGTCCTTCAGCGCAATGTTGAGCGCGTCCAAGACATGGGTAATGCGCAGTTCTTTCGTGCCGTCAACAGTGGCGGAGAACTCCGTCCAGAAATCGCCAAGCAGTGTGAGCCAATTCAGCTCACCCGCAGAAACCTTATCGAGCTGATCTTCGAGATCCGCCGTGTAGTTATATTGAACATATTTTAGGAAATAATTTTCTAGGAAAGCCGTCAGCAATCGTCCCTTATCGGACGGCGTAAAACGGCGCTTATCCAGTTCCACATATCCGCGGTCCTGCAAAACTTTGAGGATAGAGGCGTATGTCGATGGACGGCCAATGCCGAGCTCTTCCATACGTTTAACGAGGCTAGCCTCTGAATAGCGCGGCGGTGGTTGTGTAAAATGCTGGTCCGCAGAGATTTCAGATGATTTCAAAGTCTGTCCAGCTTCGACGGCCGGTAAATCCGTATTTTTTTCTTCGACTTCGCCTTCTTTTGTTTTCTGTTTTGTCTCTTCATAGAGTTTTAAGAACCCGTCAAAGCGCACGACTTGGCCTGTCGCGCGCAGGCCGACAGTTTTCGCATCATCTTCAATCGTAATGGTTGTCCGCTCCAGCTTGGCCGAAGACATTTGGGAGGCCATGGCGCGTTTCCAAATCAGCTCATAAAGCTTCTTCATATCCCCAGAGAGTTTCAGGGAATCTGGCGTACGGGAAAAGCTCGTTGGGCGAATGGCCTCATGGGCCTCTTGCGCGTTTTTCGCCTTGGATTTGTAAATGCGGTGCTGATCAGGGAGGTAAGCGTCGCCAAATTCGCTCGTAATGGTTCCGCGGCAATCGCTGATGGCTTCGCCGACCATTGAGATGCCGTCAGTTCGCATATAGGTGATTAGGCCAGTTGTCTCGCCGCCAATATCCACACCTTCATAAAGACGCTGAGCGGTTTGCATGGTTTGGGTCGCAGAGAAGCCAAGCTTGCGCGAAGCCTCTTGCTGCAACGTCGATGTCATGAAGGGCGCAGATGGATTGCGGGTGAGGGGCTTGGCCTCGACCTTAGAGATAGATAGATTTGCTGCTGTGACGGCAGCCTTGGCTTTCATCGCCATATCTTCATTGCTGAGCGAGAATTTATCAAGTTTGTCGCCATTTAGCGTGACCAGGCGGGCGGGGAAGGTCCCAGCGGATGCGGCCATCACTCCGTGAATGGACCAATATTCGCGTGGGTCAAATTGTTCGATTTCTGTCTGGCGCTCTGTAATGAGCTTTAGCGCAACAGATTGAACGCGTCCCGCAGATCGCGCGCCCGGGAGTTTGCGCCACAGCACTGGAGACAGAGTGAACCCCACGAGATAGTCTAGCGCGCGGCGGGCCAAATAAGCGTCCACAAGTTCTTGATCCAATTCGCGCGGATTTGCGATGGCCGTTGTAACCGCATTTTTTGTGATTGCGTTAAAGACAACGCGTTCAACCGGCTTGCCTTTGAATTCTTTCTTCTTGGAGAGAACTTCGAGCAAATGCCAAGAAATGGCTTCGCCTTCTCTATCCGGGTCGGTCGCGAGGATAAGCTTGTCTGCATCCCCAAGAGCATTTTGGATGTCGCGGATTCGCTTTTTAGATTGTGTATCGACAGACCAACTCATCGCGAACTGGTTTTCAGGATCAACGGAACCGTTTTTTGAGGGCAGGTCGCGAACATGGCCGAAACTTGCGAGGACTTTATAGTCTTTACCGAGGTATTTTTCGATAGTCTTGGCTTTGGCCGGAGACTCGACGATGACAAGATTCATATTAGACTTCTATAATAGCGACGAGCGCGGCCTTTGGGCGAGGGGCCAAAAAAAGTCAACCACATGCCGCAATTGCTGCGCAGGATAGCGATTGTCGACTAGAGTTGGAGCATCATTGACCGTTACAAAACCTGCTTTGGAGGATTGGATGACGGCATCACCAACAGCAATCTTTAACCACGAAATCACACAAATTGTCGCAGTGGTCTCGAATTAACGAATTAGAAATACAACCATAGATACGGTGGCCTGAGGGTAGAATTATGGTATTAAGACAAGAACTTTCGCAACCGGATTTTTCGGAAATTGGTGATTCAAAGGCTGGGCAAGCCACGGAAACATCTGTTTATATTACAGATTTACTGGGCGAATTGCAGACGATTGCTAGAATCGGCGGACTCACAAAGCTATCAGATGATATAAAAGTTGTGATGGTTAGGCACTTAACGGGCGAAGACACCGTTTAGCCTAGGGCTTTAGATGAGACTGACGCGACCGTCGGGTTCGACGTGAGCATCACCTGCCAATTCTATTTCTAGCAATGCGGCCGTCGCAATTGACACAGGGACTCGCGCTGCGCGAATAATGTCATCGCGCGGCGTAGGGGTGGGCGATAAAAGGCCCATGATGATGGCTTTAGCTTTTTCAATATCCGAGTTGGATTTTAACGGTTCAAAAGATACGGATTGAAAAGGTGATTCAGGTTCCTCCAACGTAAGGGGCCGCAATGTTTCTAATACAGCAATGACATCCGCTGCGGATTCAATAAGGTGAGCACCTTGCCGAATAAGACGGTTACAGCCTTTTGTTCTTGGGTCTAGCGGTGAGCCGGGAGCGGCCATAACTTCTCGGTTCTGCTCCAATGCGTATCGGGCTGTAATTAACGTTCCAGATCGCTCAGCGGCCTCAATGACGACAACCCCTCGAGAGAAGCCAGAGATGATACGATTTCGGCGAGGAAAGTCGCGCGCTGTGGCGCGGTAACCCATAGGGCTTTCGCTTACTATGGCACCCATTTCAGAGATCTGGGCATGAAGGTCTGCATTTTCACGAGGGTAGATGTGATCTGCTCCACCGCCCAGTACCGCTATAGTTCCGCTTTCGAGGGACCCTCGATGAGCAGCAGAATCTATTCCGCGCGCGAGGCCAGACACAATCGTATATCCCGCCGCCCCTAATTCCGCTGCCAAGCTATTGGCAAAACGTTGTCCGATGGCAGAGGCATTTCGCGATCCGATAATTGCAATGCAAGGCCGATTTAAAATCTCAAGACGCCCCAAAACAGAAATAACGGGCGGCGGCGGGTCAAGCGCGCGTAAATAGGTTGGATAGTCTGGCTCTACCGCACAAATCATCCGGACACCCATTTTATCGGCATAATCCATTTCTGCTTCGACTTGTTCCGGGGTCGGCGGCTTAATTTCTTTTTTGCGGATGAGAGAGGGCAGGGCGTCCAGAGCGGCGCTCGCGTCACCGTAACGATTTATCAAATCGCGAAAGGAAACTGGTCCAACATTTTGGGTGCGGATGAGGCGAATCCAATCGCGCTTTTCCTTAAAACTGAGCTCGCGCGCCATGTCTGCTGCCTAGCCCTTTTTTCCGATTTTCGATTCTTCTCCGCGGCGAAGTCGACTGATGTTCTCACGATGTCGCCAAATGATAATCGCTGACATAACGCCCACCATTGTAGCGGCCGCGGGCGCCACGAAAATAAAGGCTGCAATTGTACAAACGACGCAGGCGATCAATGCACCTAAGGACGAATAGCGGAAGATGACGGCTGTCGCGAGCCACGTTGCAGCCGCGACAATGCCGATGGGCCAGACAAGCGCAAATAAGCCGCCAAAAAAAGTCGCGACTCCTTTTCCGCCTTTAAACTTCAACCAAACTGGATAGCAATGGCCGATTAAAGCGGCCGTTGCCGCAATATAACCAAACGGTACCCCTAACCATTGTTGGATTAACCAGCCGGTCAATCCAGCTTTGGCGGCGTCTAAAATGAGTGTGAGGGCGGCAATGTCTTTGCGTCCTGTTCGCAAAACATTTGTTGCGCCGATATTTCCGGATCCAATGTTTCGAATATCCCCCTGACCAAAGGTCCGCGCGAGCAAAAGACCGAAGGGAATGGATCCGGCTAAATATCCGACCCCAATGGCGATAAACCCATGTAATATATCCACTGTCGTCATGGTTGTAACGTGGCGCAGGGCGAAAGCGCTGTAAACCCGTTTGGCAATTTAATGCGCATGAATGCGCAAAATTCTTAATATGTAAAATTAGAGAACAAAATTTCTGCATAATGACTCAACAGGGAAGTCCCTTTGACTCGAGAAATTTCCGCCTCATAGTAAATAAAAACTCTGGGATGAGACGCATGAGTGATAAATATGACTATGTAATTGTTGGCGCAGGGTCTGCCGGGTGCGTGTTAGCCAATCGACTGTCCGAAGACCCGAATGTGTCGGTATGTCTATTAGAAGCAGGCGGTACACATAAACATTGGAGTGTCTTTACGCCAGGCGCGACGATTGTGAATATGGTGCTTGGTAAACGAAACTGGCGTTTTGAGACCGAACCACAGGCTGGTCTAAATGGCCGCAAAGGCTATCAACCGCGTGGTAAAGTTCTTGGAGGTTCCTCCAGTATAAATGCCATGATTTATATTCGCGGTAACAAGGCAGATTATGATGAGTGGGCGCGGCTCGGGAATTCCGGCTGGTCTTATGATGATGTGCTGCCTTATTTTAAAAAGAGTGAACATCGCGAAGCAGGCGGGGACGAATTTCATGGTCAAGGCGGTGAGTTAAACGTTGCGCCATTGTCAGAACCCGGGGCTGTCAATGACGCATTTTTCGAAGCGGGGCGGCAAATTCAGCTACCTTTCACCGATGATTTTAATGGGGCCCAGCAAGAAGGCCTGGGGATGTATGAGGTGACCCATAAAAACGGCGAGCGTTGGTCGACGGCGCGAGCCTTTCTAGATCCAATTGACGAACGGCCAAACCTAACGGTGATAACCGGTGCGCATACGGAAAAAGTTATCATTGAGAATGGTCGCGCATCGGGCGTGCAATATAAAACAAAAGCCTCACATATTGTCCGTGCGTCGACAGAAGTCATTCTTTCCGGCGGTGCTTTCGGGTCACCTCAAATCTTATTGCTATCGGGAATTGGCGCTAAGGATAAATTAGAACCACATGGAATAACCCAAGTGCATGACCTGCCTGGCGTAGGCGAAAATCTGCAAGATCACATCGATTATGTCATATCTTATAGGTCGCCTCTGAAGGATAATTTTGGTCTCTCATTCTGGGGGAATTTCCGGCAGTTAGGCCAAATCTTCCGTTATAAGAAAGAGCGCAAAGGCTTATTCGCCTCTAATTTGGCCGAGAGTGGGGGGTTCCTTTATACGGATAAGTCAGAACCATCCCCGGACATCTCACTCGTCCTTGTCAGGGCCATGGTAGATGATCATGGGCGAAAACTTCGTTGGGGGCATGGCTATAGCTGTCATGTCTGTGTACTACGCCCGAAGAGCCGCGGCGCGCTTTGGCTCAAGAGCGCAAACCCACATGACCCGCCAGCTATTGACCCTGCTTTCCTAAAAGATGAGCGCGATATGGATACATTAGTACGCGGCGCGCATTTGATGACACAACTGCTAGAAGCTCCGGCATTTGATGAGATTAAAGGCAAGCCGATCTATGTAGCGGGCACGACGGACACAGAGGAAATAAAAGCTGATATTCGCGCGCGGGCTGATACGCAATATCATCCAGTGGGTACCTGTAAAATGGGTCATGATGACATGGCCGTTGTGGATGATCGCTTGCGTGTGCATGGGCTGAGCGGCCTTCGCGTTGTTGATGCTTCCATTATGCCAAATCTGGTTTCCGGCAATACAAATGCGCCTACAATCATGATTGCTGAAAAAGCGGCTGATATGATTAAGGAAGATGCGATGGGTTCTTTGGCGGCTGCCGCAGAATAGAGATTTTTACCTTAATGCGCGGGAGTTAGGTTTCGCCCCTTTCACAGAGAAATACCTGCCCGCAAAAAAATCGAAACACACTACATACAAACTTGTAAGTTTTGTATATCGAGTGGCCTTTTACTGCGGAGCCTACTCGTGAAGAAAAATCAATATGTCCTGCAAATCAAATCGCCGGACAAACCCGGGATTGTTGCAGCGATCGCGCCGCTTCTCGCGTCAAACGGTTGCGATATCCGAGAGGCGGGCGTTTATGGCGATCCAGTAACGAAGACCTTTTTTATTCGCATGCGCATTTCTAGTAAGACCCTTAGCCGCACAGAATTAGGCGCTGTGTTGCGGCCTCTTGCTCAGGAAATGGCACTGAATTGGGGATTGAAAGACCTCAGTCAAAAAATGAAAGTCCTCGTGGCTGTGTCAAAATTTGATCATTGCCTTTTGGACTTATTGCATAAATGGCGAATTGGGTCCTTGCCGATAGAGATTGTCGGAGTTGTCTCTAACCATGATACGCTCAGATATATCGCCGATCAAAATAATGTGCCTTTTCATCATCTTCCGATTTCTAAAGATACGAAACCCGCGCAGGAAGCAGCCTTCGAAAAAACCATATCGGAAAGTTCCGCCGAACTCACCGTGCTTGCTCGCTATATGCAGATTTTATCGGATGATTTTTGTGCGAAGCTTGCCGGCAAATGTATCAATATACACCATTCATTTTTACCGAGTTTCAAAGGTGCAAAGCCCTATCATCAAGCGCATGCGCGAGGCGTCAAACTTATTGGTGCGACAGCTCACTATGTTACGGCCGACCTGGATGAGGGGCCTATTATCGAGCAAGATGTTCGCCGCGTAAGTCATTCCACAACAGCGAAACAAATGGTAGAAATTGGCCGCGAGGTTGAGGCATCGGTGCTTTCGAGAGCGGTCAAATGGCATTCAGAATACCGTATTTCTTTAAACCAGGGCCGCACGGTGGTAATCACTTAAATGTTCTGCGATTGACAACTACTGTTACTAATTATCGTTAAATTTATTGTTGGCATCGCTGTAAAACGGCGGCCTGCTTTAACGTTTTGTTAAAGTTAACGGCCATATCTCGAATCAGGCGCTAATTTTTGAAATGTATTTCGGGGGGAATATGACTCATTCAGTAAATTCTTCCGATTGGCAGAATATTTTAAAGTTGCTGATGCTAACCATGTTGGCGGATGGCCGTGCTTATGAACGGCAAGCTGATACTTTTGTGGATGCGTCGACGATTCTTCGATCAAATATGAAAGTTCGCGGTGTTCAAACGCGGAAAATGACTATGGATTGGTATATCCGTCATCGTCAGGAAGTCGTCGATATTCAAACCGGCGAGACTTTCGAAGACGACCTTATCGCCCTTATTGATAGTCTTGATACGATACCAGACAAGAAACCCATTCTCAGAGCGTTAAAAAATTTGGCGAAACGTGAAGATGAAGCTGGAATTATTTCGCGATCAAAAGAACGCTGGGCTTAAATAAATTCACTCAATCGGCTGTCCTTGCTTTGCGTGTAGTCAGAATTGCGAGGGCAAAAATAATCATATGAGCGGCGTTCATCGCCAGTGGGAACAAATATAAGCCGATGGTTGTTTTAAAAAAATAAAGTCCAAAAATGCTTGCGAGCAGAATAATTGGACTGAAAAAAGCCATCCACTTCGGAAAATCGGTTTTTCCAGTCAGGATTAGTTTTATCCACAGAATGGATAGGATGACCATTGCCACACGCAATATGTTTACAAACGGTTCATTGTGCTCTGAAAATAATGTGAGCAGTGGTAAAATAGGCTTCGCATTGGCAATCTCATGCACCGTCGACGCAATAAAAAACCTTTGGCCGATCCAGGCTGTTCCGACGATGAATGCATAGGCTCCAATAAGAAAGAAAACTCTAGCTTGGAGCCTCCCGGCTGGCTCCAAAGATTTTGACAGGAAGTAATATCCAAACAGATATAATGGTGCCGAGAGCACGGCAATAAAATGCCCGATTGATAAACGTTTTGCGCTTATGTCATTGAAAAACGCATAGGTCTTTATGTCCTCTAGGCCGCCATTTGGCGTAAATTGAAGAGTGAATTCACCAATGCCAACTAGAATTGCGCCCAGTAAACCAACCCATCCACAAATTCGAATCCAATTAAAGTCAGTCATTTTGAGGGCCCTCGATCTGAATGAGACTTCCCTTTTTGGGTGCTGAAACTGTCTTTATAGTTCCGTCTTGATATTCGACCGACACAGACGTTGGGCTGAACTCAGAACTTAATCCAAATATTAAATCATGCCCTTGGTCGGATCCAAGGCCTTGCGATGTTATGAATTGTTTCACGATACGGTTACCGTTGCTCTCTTCTACCGTAACGCGCGCATTTAATGATGCCGCCTGATTAGGCAGTCTGATTTTGATCCAATTGTCATGATGAGGTTGGTTGAGGTAAGCTAGGGAGCTGCCATCAAGATTTGCCCAGACGAGATCTGGCCACCCATCCTGATTGAAGTCGGAGATAATGGGAGAAATTCCAAAATGTTTATTTTTTACGCCCGCTACTTTCTCAACTGGTTGAAATCTATCGCCGTAATTTTGTAAAATTTTCCCGGGATAACGCTGCAAGAGATTATTGGCAGGAAATCTCGCATAATTTTGCGCAGTTAAGAGATCCTCGCGGCCGTCCAAATTCATATCCGCGAAGACCGTACCCCAGCCGAATCCATATCGGGCGGCATTCATCTTATCGGCCGTGTCCGTAAATTTCAGCGCGCCGTCATTGCGAAACAGCATATAGGCAGGATTAAAGGCATCTTCCGCCGAGAGATTCCCTCTTAATAGCGCTGGCGGAAGGGTATAACCAACATTTGAAAAATAGAGATCAATTAGGCCGTCATTATTATAATCTCCGGCAGCAACGCCCATGGGGTAAGAATAGTCGGACGGATTTGCAATTGGGCTAAAGGTCACATCACCATTGTTTCGGTACATCTCAACCTTTCCAGTATCTTGCGCGATTATCAGATCGCTGTCTTGGTCGTTATCCAAATCCGCGAATAGGCCAATGAATGTGTTGTGTTGACGCCAAACGCCAGCATCTTTCGAAATATCCCGCCAGCTGTTGTTACCTTCGTTCAAGAAGAGATGGCTATAGCCGCCATAGGTATTGTCAAAATTTGTTTCGCCCTCAATCTGGTCAATTTTAATATATCCTGCGACATACATATCCGCGAGGCCGTCTTGATTTATATCGGCCAACCCAATGGATAATGGCGTGGTATTTTTAGCCAAAGGAAGTTCGAGATTCACACTGCTAAAATTGCCATTTAGATTTTCGTGATACCAAACTCCGCTTTCCCGCGCGACGAGTAAATCCGTATCACCATCATTATCTATATCGAGAGACACGGCGCCATGGGTCGCATCGATGCTGCCTTTTGTCAGTGCAATATTTAAGGGAACAAATCCTCCGTTTTCAAATCGAAAAAATTTATCCTCTTGGCGCGCGCCGCCGCCTAAGAATAATTCATCCGTTCCGTCGCCATCAATATCGAGAGCTGCACTGGCAAGAAAGGGCAGTGAGTTCTCAAGGTCTGCAATGTGGCGGAAGGGAAGTTCTACTTCGGTAAATCGAAGTTGTGTCTCCCCCTGTGGCTGTTTCTCAGCTTGCCAAATTCTCAATGCGATAAAAGCAATTAGGATAGTTAATAGGCATAAGCCCAAAATAATTGCGATAACGCGCCGTAAGCGCCGCAGCACGCCGCCATTCGATTTTTTCCGCAGACTATCTGTCATAAAAATCCCCCCCCCAATGACCCAAATCTAAATAAATGGTCCAACTTTCCACATAACACCTTGTATGGGCTTTGTCACGTTTACCAAACTAATGGCTGGTTCCGTTAACGTGACAAAGCCGCCTCAATTGCAGTTGTCGCATCAATGCCCCTTATCAGTTCCGACACTCCTCTCCTGC
>CAZKHC010000007.1:0-25885 GCA_964552135.1 uncultured Algimonas sp.
GTCTGGGCCAATAAAGCGCCGTGCCTGTCCATCATGCAAGTCGTCGGCGACGGCCCCTTCGGCAAAGCGCGCTTGTGGTACAAACAATTCTATAATCCGCGTAAGGATGTGAAGGACTATCAGGCGAAGTCAAACGGCCATTGGATTACTAAGGGCACCAAACGCGACCCATGGGTGGATGCGGCGGAGTAGGGTTAGTTTATTTAATCCGCGCTAAAAGGCTTCGCATTAGCGAAGTAGCTTGTCTTATCTGTATGACCACCACCCAGAAAGAAATGCGTCAGAGCAGGTTCGGGCTCGTTAAAGACGCGCTCATAAATCCGTTCATAGCCAGAGGATTTAATCCGCCATAGCCCGTCTTCGCCTTTCTCATAAACATCCTGATACTCTGCCGCGCCAATGGTCACCAAGTTTTCCTCGGTTAAGTTCATAGCATAATCGAGCGCTTATCGTAATTATCAAAATAGCGTCCTCCGACCAAAAGATCGACTGACTCGCCCTCTTCTGTTTTGAAACGGTGAAAGGCAATCATGTAAACTTCGCCTTCGGTTTTATCGCCATCGAGCGCGATATTTATACTCGTAATATTGTGATGCAGGATTTCCATTGGGGCCTGGATTTCGGGTAGCATATCGATGAATTCCATGGCCGGGCCTTTGAAGAATGATCCATGATCATCCATAGCATCTTCGTGGTAGAGGCTACGCATTTTGACGTGGTCATGTCTATCTGCGGCATTGCAATAAGCATAAAGAAGTTCCGTAACCTCATGCTTATCAAGCATGGTATCTATCTTTTCATCGCGCGTCATTACGTCCTCCTATCCCATCACATTCCAAACCGCCTCGCCGTCCCATTCGGCGCAGCTCTTTTTTATCATGTCAAAAAACATGGCAAGGCCGGGATTAGGCGCGGTGAGTTCGATCCATCCCGCATCTCCGCGCATGTAAATATATCGCCCGCCGCCTGAGGTTATTTCGCAAGCCATCTCCATGCCCGCCGCTTCACACTTCGCTATCGCGGCCTCTAAATCTTCAACGGTGAATTGAGTGTGATGAGCACCCCAAATCTCTGCACGTTTATTGGCAAGGTATGGCGAGGGGCTATCGCAAAGGGGCTGAATGAGTTCGACTTGGATATCACCTAGGTAAGCCAGAGCGAGGTCGATTTTTATCTCAACCGTTTCACCGTCCATCGTCGCAGGCATGTTTACACCTGCCATCTTGGTGAAAGGCCCGACCCCTATAGTAGTCCAAGCTGTGGCAGTTTTTTCAAGGTCATTGGTCAGATAACCGAGCTGCGTTATCGGGCCTAGGCCTCTCATTTCTCACGCACCTTCAATACGCCTTGACGCGTGCCAACCCATGTATCGCCATTAGGGGCAATCGCGATGCTGGCCCAATTATTATTAAAGGCTTCGCCGGTGCCTGTGGGAATACGCACCACCTCTTTACCCGTTTCAAAATCCAGCCCGACAAGTGACCATAGGCGGTCTCCATTATCTAATGGGTCAAAACTATAGAAATAAGCAACCCCGCTACCGAGAGAAAGCTTCGGCACAACAGACGGAACCTTAAGTGGATTCGTCCAGACCGCATCACAGCCACTTTCATCCTCGCGCACATCCACACGCACTACGCCGCCTTCAACAGCATTATAATCTTTCTGGATCATCGAGTTGGTATAGCCCGAATTATTCTCAAGAATGATGGAACGGCCATAAGCGATCATGGAATTATCTGTTACGCTCGCACCTTTGGTAAATACGGGCACTTTGCAAATCACGCGGGTTTCATCTTCACCGAGCTCTCCCCGCCGCGCGACATAGATATTCATATGATCGTCGGCATTATCGGTGAAGGTGAGATAGTTCTCACCGAACAAACTTGGAGACGTTCCGCTACCTTGATTGATAGAGCCAACCTTACGGCCAGAGCCGCGATCATAAGAAACCCGCCATTGCTGAGTCGGCATACCGTCCACAAGCTTCATGTGATACATGGCATGGTCAGAGACGATGTAAGCGCCGCCTTCATCCAGCGCGAAAGAGTTTTGAATTTCTTCGCCGTTCAAATCCGTGGCGATGACTTTACCCGTTTCAGTATTGAGCGAACCGACACGCCCCTTACGCGTCACCCACCAGAGCAGCCCGTTATAATCCGGCATAACAGTCGTGATACCGTCACACTCGCCTTTGGGCCGGAGATTATTCCAATGATAGCAATCATTGGGCACATAATCCGTCATGTCCCAGCTATCAGTTTCTCGAAGTTGCCATTTCCCATTCTCTAATTGCTCTGCCTTGATACGGCGAATGCGTTGCTTAGCGTCGGCGAGCACGGCGCGGTCTTTATTATCAAGATAGAGATAGGCACCGCCTGATGTATCGGTGAAGATAATATCCGTATCGCGCTTGACCATCGCCTCAAATGTTGAGGGCCGCATAGGCAAATCATACATAGCGAGCATCTCAAGACTGTCTTTATCGAGAAGCTGCAAACGGAAACTTGTAAAACCACCGCAAAGGATGAGCGGATGTCCTGCTTTGATAAATGTGAAGGTTGCGCATTGCCGCGCCGCCTTCCCGCCTGCGCGGCGTGTGATAATTTCTACATCAGATGATGAAACCGCCCTAGCCGTATGAACATCATTTTCCCAGCTTCCCGAATGCATGGCACTTGTATCTGTAACCGCCATAAAGGGGTGCTGCGGCTCGCCTGAGGGCGGTAGGAGTTGAGGTGTGAAATCAGGGGCAAAAGTAGGCGTTAAATCAACGCCTTCCATGCTCATTGACAACGGCGTTACCGCCGCAACTTCATAATCCATTCGCCATTTAATGAAAAGCACTGCCGCAATAAGCAGCAGCGCTAGAACAAGCAAAGCTTTGGCTATGAATTTTAGAAATTTCATTCTGGCCTATGGCGGGAGACCTTCAGGAGCGCCAGGCAGAACAGGCTGAAAATAACCGGCGCTCCAACCGCCATCCACCGCAAGCTCTGCGCCTGTGACGTAACTCGCTTCATCGCTAGCGAGGAAGAGCGAAGCATTAGCGATTTCATTGGGCTCACCAATACGCTGAAGCGGTACACGACAAAAGGCTTGTGTTAATTGCTCAGCTGGTAACCCCCGCGCATTACCCATAGGCGTATTCACACCACCCGGATGAACCGAATTGACGCGAATACCTGACGTCCCAAGCTCATAAGCCAAGGATTTGGTCAGCCCACGCAAAGCCCATTTACTGGCCGTGTAAAGCGTCAGGCCATTACAGCCACGAAGACCATCGACGGAGCTGATATTCACGATAGAACCCTTACCCGCCTCTTTCATCATTGGCGCAACATGTTTCGCGCCAAGCATCGGCCCGACCGTATTCACGCCCAATATTTTATCGGCGTCCGCCGGATTGAAATGCTCAATCGGCGTAAAGTGTACAAGTCCGGCATTATTGACCAAAGCGTCAATGGTGCCAAACTTGTCCCGAACAGCGCCCGTGAATTGCTTCCAATTTTCGTTACTTGAAACATCTAGTTTTTGGAAAACCGCATCACCGCCAATGTCTTTGGCTACCGCTTCTCCCAACTCTGTCATCACATCGCCCAAAACGACCTTAGCACCCTCAGACGCAAAGAGGCGTGCCGTGGCTTCGCCCATGCCCCGCGCCGCTCCTGTTATGATACAGACTTTACCCTCAAGTCTTCCCGCCATTACATGGCTACCGCTGGATCGTTTTCATCCAAATCGACATAGAACTGACGGAAATATTTACGCCATGCGAGGATAGGCCCATCGCCATCACAAAGCAGCGGCTTAGGACGGTATTTCTTATTGTCCCAAATAATGAGATCAACGCTTTCAAACCCAGCGGAATCTTCACCCTCAGCCTCGCCAATGGAGTGCTGATAAAGATGCTGCGCAATCGCGGCTTCTTTCGACCCTTCCGGATATTTCTTCCATTTAAACATCATGCGCACGCGCGACATTTCTTCATCGACAGGTGCTGGCATCGCATACATCAACATCGAAACGCCGTCTTTGGAGTGGTAATTAGGCGCTAAGCCCGGGCCATGACTCTCGCCAACAATATAGCCTTCCATAATATCATAATGCCAGATGTGACGGTCCGCCTTAGCGGCAACAGACGGAATAATCGGAGCGCCATGTAGGAACTTCAGATGGGGCGTATCCACAGAGTTCTCGCCCATTTCTTGAATGCAGGTACCGATATCCCAGCTATGGAATTTTGTTTCCACATGCTCATCTTCATTTTCAAATTCGGGATGCGAGGGTAATTCCCATTTCGGGTCTTCACCTTTGGGGTGATACCAGACCCAAATCGCACCATATTTTTCAACAACAGGCAGCGCTTGCAGAATGGCTCTTTTACGCGCAACACCCGGCATAACTTTGCCATAAGGAATTTTCTTACACCATCCTTCAGAGTCGAATTCCCAATTATGGAAAGGGCATTGAATATTATTGCCAACAACTTTTCCGCCATGGCCCAAATGCGCGCCAAGATGCGGGCAGAAGGGGTCAGTCATACCAACAGAGCCATCTTCGCCGCGGAAGAGAACCCATTCTTTGCCGAACATTTTCTCTATCTTAATATCGCCGACTTTCAGCTCATGTGAAAAATGGACACAGAACCAGCCATAAGGCACAGGGAATGGACAACGTTCAAGCTCTTCGCCCGTATGAATATGATCGGGATTGACAGGTGCGTTCATGATACTCTCCTTTTTATTTCTTTTAATCTTCTAATACTTCTGGAATTAATGGCTTGGCAGGGTTGCGCTCACCCACGACTTTAACGGTAAAGCTCATGGCCGGACCGGGTGTTGGGAATGATTTAGTTTTTAATTCGTAATCTGGACTTTCCAGCGCCAAATCGAGACGATGGAAAACGCGGGAAATCAACATTCCCATTAAAACTTCCGCCAAGTTTTGACCGAGGCATGTATGCGCGCCGCGCCCAAAGGGTGAGTAAGCGCCCGGACACATATGCTCTTTACGCTCTTCATTATAGCGCTCCGGATCATAGGCTTTGTGGTCAGGGAAATACTCGTCCATGAAATGCGGAACGGATGTCCCGATAATCAGCATTTCCTCGGCAGGGATTTTATATCCTTCAAACTCAATCTCTTGTGTGGTTGTCCGCATCTGCCCCACAGCCACAGGCCAAAGACGCATGGACTCTTTGATGCAACCTTGAATGTAATCCAGATTGCGCACATCCATAGACGTCACTGTCTCTTTGGCATAAAGCGCGTCGGCTTCAGCTTGAACTTTTTCGAGCACGCTAGGCGTTTTCAAAATACCATAGAGGGCACCGGAGACCGTATTCGCGACAGTGTCGAGCCCCGCCACATAAGGCCCCGTCAGCAGAACAGCGAGATCGCGTTTTTGCACAAATTCCGGATCATCAAAATGTGCGCGCATGATATCACCCAAAAGGTTTTTAGGGAGCGTTCCTTCCTCGGCATGCTTCATAAAACGGGCAACTGTTTTCTCGCCGAGTTCGTCCACGCGCTTACTCGCTTTTTTGAATTTTGGGCTATGCAGGAAAAACTTTGGCTTAACCCGCGCCACTAAGACATTGAGAAGAAACAGAATATTGATACGTATATCTTTGACATATTCCAGCGGTGCTTCCCCGCTCATTAACTCGCCAATGACTTGGACAATCATATATTGGAAGGCTTCCAGGACGCCCGTCCTTTGGCCTATCGTCCAGTCTCGCTCGATAGACTCGTCAATATATTGCGTGATTTTATGATATTGTCCCTCGGCCGCCTCACGCGAAAAGCCTGCGCGCATAATCTGGCGCATACGCCGATGGTCTTCACCATCTATCTGCGTCAATGTTTTTGAGGCCCCGAAATGATCGACAAAATCATCCCAAAACTCTTTGGATCTTAGGCCTACACGCCCGGCTTTGGTTGACATAAACTTAGCCGCCTCAGCCCCAGCAATAACAA
This sequence comes from uncultured Algimonas sp., assembly GCA_964552135.1. GTDB lineage: Bacteria > Pseudomonadota > Alphaproteobacteria > Caulobacterales > Maricaulaceae > Litorimonas. The sequence goes on from CAZKHC010000007.1 coordinate 5,982, forward strand.
TTTGTTTCCGCCCAAAGACATTGACTTGATAAACGGGGCCATATTCCCTGTAGCATTTCGCAAAAAATGCGGCGGGGTCTTTACCCATTTCAATCGTACTTCCGACCAAGGGAATACCCTTTACCTTTGGGATTTTCTTCGGTTCAACGTCGGTATCTAATTGCGCGACCATATCAGGCTATCTTGCTTTCATCTTCGCCGCGTTCACGGGCCATGGTTTTAAAAGTTGCGGATAATAAGAGTTCAATTTTTTGCTCAGGCGTTTGTGTAAAGGTTGAAATCGCTTGAGACATCATCGGAAAGGCCGCGGCGTCCAATCGCTCAAATTGACGCTTTGCAACAACATCCATCGTTTCGTCTTGAAACTCGAACTCACGTTGCCGCGTAATTTCAATCGCGCCCGCAAAGGCGGCCATGCCGATGACGTTAAAAAGCTCCATCCCCTTTTCAGGCGTGAAGCCGCGCGAGGCCATGGATTGCAGAAATTTCTCAATCAACTGAAACTGGACCTCAAAGCCGTAATCCGTATGTTGATAGCTATGAATAAAACTCGGATTTTCTGCGAGAAGCGATTGAATAGAATCGACATAATCCCGCGCTAATTGTGACCAATGCTGACCCGTATCTTCTGGCAAAGGGACATCAGAGAGCGAATAAACCGCCGCGGCGCGCATCAAAGTCTTACGGCTATCGAAATATTGATAGAGCGTTGCCGTGCCGACATTGAGATGCGTAGCGAGGCGTTTCATTGTCAGGCCTTCCAGACCAAGTTCAACCGCGCCTTCTAAAATCTCTTCATGCGTCAAAAGACGAGGGCGACCATAAGCCGTCTGTTTGTCTTCTGATTTAGCCGCATTATTCTTCATGAATTGACTTTCCGAACGTTGTTCGGATAATCATCTATGTTAGAGTATGAGTCAATGAAAAAGCCGCTTAAATATAGAGAACTTAAGGAATTGGCCGCAAGCCATCCACCGCGTGAGAGCTTTGGCCCATATTCCGAAAACCTGTATGTTGCCTTTGAGTTAGAGGGCTCAGAAACACGTTTAACGCCATGGCTGAAGGACCTGCCTTGCCCCGTGCTTGGTATCGGCACGGGAGTGCTCAGCGAAGCCTGTGACGTGGTCTTGACAGATACGAAAAAGCTCCAAACATTGGATAAAAACATAAGCCATGCACCTCTCGCTGCCATGGTTCTGGTGCAACATCTAAGGGCCAGTGAAACGCTTTCATTACATGACGCTCTAACAGCTGAAAGCCTTGCTTATGGCACAGTCCAAAATGGCCCTGAATTCCAAAAGTGGCTAGCCGACTATGACAGCACACCCCTCTCTATCTCGGATGACCCTGTCGTGAAGATAGAGATAGATAATCAAAACTTATCGCTAACCCTCAACCACCCCGAAAGCCGAAACGCTATTGGCACCGTCATGCGAGATGCGCTTTGCGAAGCTTTGGATATGGCATTGATGGATGAGCACATTTCCAAAGTTAACCTCACAGGCGCAGGCGCAACTTTTTCTACAGGCGGCGCGGTTGAAGAATTTGGCGAGGTGTCTGACCCTGCCACAGCGCATTGGCTACGGAGGCTCCGCCTGCCTGCTTGGAGGTTAGCCCGCTTAAATGATGAATTAGAGATACATGTCAACGGAGCCGCCATTGGTGCGGGCGCAGAAATCGCGGCTTTCGGATCGCGCGTGACGGCCGCACCCAAAGCGTGGTTTCAATTGCCTGAATTAAAATATGGCCTCATTCCGGGTGCAGGCGGCACGGCGAGTATTCCGCGCAGGATTGGTCAGCAAAAGACAGCCTATATGGCTTTGAGTATGGAGAAAATACGCGCAGAGACAGCGCTTAAGTGGGGCCTAATCGACGCGATTATAGACTAACCCTCCTCCTATCCATGTCGCTTGAACTTTCACTTCAGAAAAATTGCTTCGCGTCTTGGCCCAATCCCTATCCAGCAAACATAAATCCGCTGCCTCGCCAATTTTAATTTTGCGTGGCTCTGCCCCTGCATCCTTGGCAGGCTTAGTATAAAGCCCTAAAGCCTCTTCCGGAGATACAACTTCAGCCTCAAAACCGCTTGGCCGCGAAACTGCTGCCGCCATCGCCGCCCAAGGATTTGGATTACCAAAGGGTGCATCACTCCCCGCCGCCAGCTTTAAGCCTGCATCAGCAAAAGCCTTTAAACGCCAGAGGTTTTTGTGATCCTCTGCGGGCACATCTTTGACATAGGCCGCTTCGCGCTCGGTAATAAAATTAGGCTGTGTCACGACAATGACACCCAGTTTATTCATCCAGTCAATCGCCGCATCATCGGCAATTGCGGCGTGTTCAATACGATCCCCATAAATGGGACCAGCCAACTCAATAGCGGCAAGAGTCAGCATCAACTCCGCTCGCGTGACGCAATGTGCCGCGATATTTCGGCCCGCCGCATGTGCTTGTTTTATTTCCCCCACGAGCGAATCCAGAGCTGGTAAATCGTAGTCATGATAATGCAATTTCAGACATGAAGACTTCGCAGCGGAAAGCGCCGCCTTACCCATTATGCTCAAACGTAAAGGTTTCGCAGCTTGGATATAATTCTCATACTCCGCATTCCCATTACTCGGCGTCACTTCAGTCACGCCTGTAATGCCGTAAGAGAGAAGCCTATTTATCAATGGCTTTAAGTCAGGGAAGTTTGATGCAGCACGTAAACTCACATCACTATCGAGCAAGCGGCCATTTTTGGGTTCAGAAACACTCAATTCAGTCATGGCCAAACTATTTAAAATCCAAAGGCGACCGCTTCTGTGTTGAATACGGATAGGACGGTCTGGCCCGTTTTCATCAAGCCATTGGCGGTTAATTTCACCTGCAACGCTCTGGTGATATCCAAAGCCGCGCAGCCATCCTTCACGGGATTGATTGAGAGCGTCAATAAGTCCAGCTTCATCATTCACGTCAGGCGGGCCGCAGCGTACTGAATTCATTGCTGCCGCTGTCGCGTTTAAATGAATGTGGTGATCATGAAGCCCCGGGATTAAGGCACCGCCTTTGGCATCGAAATAGTCATCGCCTGCGATGTCATTGCCAATCTTAGCGATAACACTATCGGCCAACAGGACGTCCGTGACGACGCCTTTAATTTCGGCATTTCGGATTATCATAACCATGCCGCATTATCTACACCGAGGGCTTTCACTACGCCTCGCAGCTGTCGCAGCGGATAGAGTTCAGACTTATCTTTATCAGCAATGACCTGCCACTCTTTTGTCGTCCCTTTAATATCATGCGGATCATCCCCCATCGCGTAACGCAGAACATCGCACATGGATAAATCAATCACCATGCCGCCGCCTTGATTAAGGCTGACTTGCAAGGCTAAAGCGAGATGTAACCCATTGACGGGGTCAGCAATCGCATCACCCACAAAACAGGGCTCATCATGCGCCCTCTCCATGATGGCCGCTAGACCCGCAGAAATGCCGATATCATCGCCAAAGCCAATACGGTTTTCAGATTGGCCGTAAGCGGTTAAGCGCGCCCAAATCTTACCGGGCTTTCGAGACACAAACTCTTCCGCCGCAATACCCAACTGACGCAAGGCGCGCGGGCGTGAGGCTTCGATAATAATATCCGCTTTGTGAAGGAGCTCTTTTAATTGTTCCAACCCTTCTGCGTCACGGAAATTGAGGGCGACACAATCCTTGCCAGCATTAAGTAAATCATAAAAACCTTGATGCCCGAGCCGCATCCCATCGGGGCGCGTTGGGCTTTCTAGTTTGATAACTTGCACGCCCGTCATCCTTAGAAGGCTCGTTGCTAATGGCCCGGCCCAAAGACCTGATAAATCAACGATGAGAGGCCTGTCACAAGACGCTTTTTCAAACCGTTGAACAGAAAACCACCTATCAGGCATTGGGGGCAATTCATCTTTAGCCACGGCCAAGCCAATTTCAGCGGCGCGGGCGACAAGATAATCGGTTTCTTTCTTGCGAACTATAGCTGCGATACCGTCCCAGCCTTCCGCGTAATCTTCGAGCCAAGCGGGGATTAAATCCCAGTCATCATCGCGTACAAGATTAAGCGCGATGCGTCCATCGGCAGTATCCATCAAACGCCCATAGCCGCCTGCACAGAGGCGACCCTTTCGTATAGTCTCTCGCAACCGCGCCCGCTCCCCTAAAAGCTGACTTCCATAATCGGGTAAGTTTTCCGGGTTTTTAGATATCGCTTTCAACGCCATCAAAGCCCCATCAGCATGGCTTGCTAATGGTAACGGCAGTATCAGACCTGTTGTTTGCAATAATCCTGAACGGCGATAGGCAATTGCGGGATGGTCTGTCGCCTCATTAACCCGAACCGCCTCACCTAAATCCGTCAGTAATTGGTTGGCGTAATTCGCCGCGTGGCTACTCTGCAAAACTGTCTCGGAGGACGCGGCGCAAGAGTTTGCCTGTTTCATTATAGGGGAGTTCATCCACGCGCTTTATCACGGATGGCACGCGAGAGGAACGTAGATTTGCGCGCACGAGGTGACACAGCTCTGCATCATCCACAGTATCAGGACAGACAATAACCACGCCGACCGCCTCACCCCATTCCGTGTCAGCGACAGCGACAGCAGCCACATCTTTCACTGCCGCATGGGTTCGAAGCACATCCTCAATTTCTCCAGGGGAAATATTCTCGCCGCCGCGGACAATCACATCATCCGCCCGTCCATCGATAAATAGATAGCCTTCGCTATCTACAAAGCCGCGATCTTTCGTTAGGAACCAGCCATTATCATCGAGTTGAGAGCCAAGACCTTTATATTCACCGCTGACTTGATCGCCGCGCACCCAAACAAGACCCGTTTCTTCGGCCTCGCATGATACGCCTTCTTCTGTTCTGATTTGAAGCTCTATAGACGGAATGGGTTTTCCCGCCGAGCTCAGACGCCTCCGTATCGCGGGGTCATCACTCCCGAAAGCTGCGTGGTGATCATCAGGCCCGAGCATACAGATCGTCGCACTCGTTTCGGTCAGGCCATAAGCATTGGTGAAATTCACATTTGGCAATAACCGCATCGCTGTTTCAATAGTTGAGCGCGGCATCTTCCCGCCGCCATAAGCAATGTTTCGCACGGCAGGTAAGTCGAGATTATCGCCTGCATGGTCAACAATGCGCTGTAACATAGTCGGCACTAAAAACGCATTGGTCACATTTTCTTTTTGCGCCAACCCTATCCAAGCTTCTGGAGTGAAGTTCGGGAGTTGTACCATACGCCGCCCCGCATATGTCGATGACAGCACCGCCGCGATACCCGCAATATGATAAGGCGGCACAGAGAGGAGTGCGGCTTCATCTTCTTCGGCGCTCATAAATTCAACGGTGCCGAAGATATAAGCCATGAGGTTGCTGTGACGCAGGATGGCAGATTTCGGCTCACCCGTCGTTCCGCTTGTGAAAAGCTCAACGGCGACGGCGCCGTCTTCATCAGGCGCTTCACTTTGCAACGACTGCCCCTCAACTATTGCTCTTTGTGAAACGCACTCAATGCCGGCCACAGAAACAGCCTCAGCCGTGATAAGTTTCGACGGGGCGATGCGTTTCATTTGTGCATCAAGCTGCTCTTTTGAGAGACGGTAATTTAGGGGAACAAATTGCGTGCCCGCCAAAGCCGCCCCAAATAAAGCCGCAGGGAAACTTGGGTCGGCTTCAGCTAAGTAAGCTAGCTTTTCACTTGCGCCCACTTTCCTAGCCGCAATTTTAGCCATCTCGCCTAGTTCTTCAAATGTCAACCGCGTGTCGCCACAGACTATCGCCTCGCGATAGCCCATGGCTTCGCTCGCCATTTGAAGAATAAGGTGAATATTCATTTAGTCAGAAGACGGGAGTTTTTTGGCCGCTTTAATATCAAGCGGGGTCCCATTCACCGAAACCGAACCATCACCGCCGCGCGTGCAGAGGAACTCCATGGTTTCAGCTTCATCCGTGTAGCGCTTCCCAACCAAGGTTCCGCTATTCTCGCCCGATGGCGCTCCAAGTTCATCTGGATCACCCAGCTGCATCGGTGCGCCGCCACAGGTTATGTCCACCTCTTCAGCCGGAACCCGCAGAGCCATAATTTGCGTCTTGCAAACAGCAGAAGATAATTTTGTTCCGGGTTTATAAATCTGTCCCATGTCAGGCTCCTATAATTGCGCCGGCCACGCCTGAAGCGAGGAAAGCGGTCTGCGCATTTTCAATTTGGTTGGCCGCTGTGCCGCGCATCTGCCGCACACCTTCTGTAATATTATTTATGCCGTGAATATAGGCCTCACCGATAAGTCCGCCATTAGGGGAGAGCGGCGTTGCGCCGCCCAGTTCCAAATTACCATCCGCAATATAGTCCTTCGCTTCGCCCAAACCGCAATAGCCAAAGCCTTCTAATTGGCGCATCACTTGCGGGGTGAAGTTATCATAAATCATCGCAACTTTGGTATCCTTGGGCGCAATCCCACAGCTATTAATCAGCTTCTCCGTCACCCGCAGAGAAATATCATTGGTCAGCAAATCACTTTCGTAAAAATCAGAAATAATTTCGTGATTAAAGAGCATAGAATATTCCGCGCCCAAAATAGGTACTGGCTTTTGCTTGAGGTCTTTGGCCCGCTCTCGCGTTGTCACAAGAATAGCGCATCCGCCATCAGATTCTTGGCAGCAATCCAAGAGCCGAAACCACGGCTCCACAATCCAGCGCGAGTTTTGATGATCTTCCAATGTAATCGGCTTACCGTAGAAAAAGGCATTCGGATTGGTAGCGGCAGCCTTGCGAAACGTCACAGATATCTGACCCAAATCCTCAGAAGTCACGCCATATGTATTCATATAATGCCCGCAAGATAAAGCCTCCCATGCGGCTGGTGTCTGCGCGCCAAAGGGAAAGCACCATTCCATAAAGGTCGAACTGTGAGCATCGGGTGAGAGGCTATGATGAGACTGACCAAAGCGATATTGGCTCCGCTCATTCATCGCCCGCCAAATGATGAAGTAATCACACATCCCGCTCTCAACAGCGTTTTTGGCATGGACGAGTGTTGTGACAGACGCCGCCCCGCCCTGCGGCAAGCGCGTTGTGAAATTAATATCACGGCACCCCATAGATCGCATGACATCAATTTCGTCTGATTTGTCGATGGCGAATGTCACGAGGCCATCAATATCATGAGGCGAGACCCCTGCATCTTGGCATGCCATGAGGACAGCCTCTGAGGCGAGCTGTTGTTCGGAGCGACCCGAGGCTTTGGAAAATTCCGTTTGTCCAATGCCGACGATACAGGCTTGTTGAGATTCAGCGACCATTTATGCCTCCGCCGCCTTGAAAACAAGCACGGCCTTACCACCCGAGGTTTCAGCGAACTCAACACTCACGCGCATCCCGTATTCAGGCGCTGTTTCGCTTTCGAGATTGGAGACAAAGCGCACGCCTTCGTCCAATTCAACAAGAATAATCCAGGGGCTTTCTTTGAAACCAAAACTCGCGGGACGGACTTGCCGCGCCCATGACAGCACCTTGCCCTGCCCTGATAATTTTTCTTCTGTCTTTTCGGTCGAATGACATTGCGGGCAAATCGCTCGCGGGGGGTGCCACAGCTTGTTGCAGGGCTCGCATTTCTGCACGACCAGTTCGCCGCGTTCGCAGGCCTCCCAAAAGAAGGCCGAGTCGATACGTTGGATAGGATCAGGTCTCATTTCATAACTCCAACATCGTGACCAATACACGGCAAGCCGTATATCGGCTTGTGATGAAATCGATAATCAATCGATTTCATCACAAGCCCCAAGGGTTCTTCATTTCTTTCTGTCCCGGCAGAGGTGGATCACACAAAATGGCCGTTTCATTCGCCATCGCCAAAATCTCTTCTTCAGAATAACCGATTTCCTCCAAGATAGATTTCGTGCAATCGCCAACTATTAGCGGCGTGGAACCAATAACGCCCGGTGTATCAGAAAGATTATAGGTCAGGCCTATTTGCTCTAGCTTACCGACATAAGGATGATGATATTCCGCCAACCAATCTTTGGCTTTATAATCTTCATTTTCATAGAGTTTTCGAGAGGCTTCGGGATCGGAAATCGCGGCGGGGATACCTGCTTCAGCTAAGGCTTTCATACAGGCCTCGCCTGTTCCGGCTTTAAAGCTCGCGAGTTTATCATCGCCTGCAAGGGTATCCAGCGCCGCCTTATGTACATCCGTTATCGCGGTGACTTGTATCCATGTCCCGCCCCCGCATTCATAGAGGCGGTAATAATCACCATAGCCTGTTTGATCGGCATTCAGGCGTGGCCTCTCCACGGCAGACCCATCGGGTTTAGCCACGGCATAGCTGGTATTCAGAAGGCTGGCATTCACGATAGAGGTATCCACAAATTGCCCCTTACCCGTACGCTCACGTTCCATCAACGCATTGCAAATACCGACGGCTGTCAGGAAACCATTGCCCGTATCACCTAGAGACGTCAGCGACCACATGGGGTGCGTATCGCCGCCCGCATGGAGAGCGCCATCTTCATGCTGTACACCCGCAAGGCAAGCCCCCGTCTGGTCATTGCCGGGTAGGTTCTTACGTGGACCTTCTTCGAAGCCACGCGAGTGGCAATAAATTAAATGCGGGAACTCTTCTTTCAGGCTGTCATAATCAAGGCCCAAACGCTGCGTTGCGGGATAGCGCATATTATGTTGTACCACATCACAGGTCGCGATGATCTTCTTAATCGCCTCCATGCCTTTAGGATGTTTTAGCATCACGGCAAGGCTCTTCTTCCCGCGATTGGCCATGTAAGCGATATGGCAGCGATGCCAATAGCTGTCCCACAGCGTATTCATTTTGATAACTTCTGCGCCCATATCCGCGAGTATCTGGCAGCCAAATGGACCTGCGATAGCGAGACCCAGATCAAGAACCCGAATGCCGTCTAGCGGGCCTTTGCCTGTCGGGGTGGCAGGGACCTTATGGGTTTCTACTTCTGGCAATGACGCCGCATAAGCTTTAACGCTTTCCGTGTCTGCACCGCTCGCCCGCGTCGGCCCTTGAACCGCCCCTTGGCTATTGGTCAGACGGTAGGTAATGCCGACTTGATTGATGGGGCCAAGCTCTGGGTCATCCACGGTTGTGACACAATTATCCGCGATAAGGAACGGGTCGGTCAGGCTCTCCTCAACGCTACGGCAAGGCTGCATGGTCATATTCCCATCGGCGGCGGCTTTGACCCACTCATCGCAATTAAACTTCTTTATCGCGTCCGCCAAAATCGGTTGATAATGCGCCATGACGAGAAGTTCCTCCGGGCCAATGCCGAAACGGTCAGGGTCATTTTGCACGGTCAGGTCAGGCGACGCATCAAGCGTATCACCTTTGGACGCTTCGAGAATAAAACGGGGGTTTGGCACCCAATTGTGGAGCCATTTCCCGTCTGCACATTTGAAATGTCCCTTAGGCGAAGCGCTACCCATAATCCATGTGTTGAAACCTTGCGCGTCTATATCTTCGGCGCGCTGCCACACACCAGACCCGCAGGCCATAGCGCCTTGCTGTAATGATGTTGAAACCTTTTGGCCACGACCTGTTTTTTCGCGCGCAAAGAGCGCCGCCGAAATTCCCGTCAGCGCCGAGAAAAACGCCCCCATGCTTGGCCATTTAGAGGCGACATGGAGCGGGCCTTCGCGGTTCGCGCCCTGCACATGGTTAGGGTCAATCTCCACCGCCCCTGCAAATGGATCTTCGCGTCCCGTAATGTGATTCAGCGCCCCTTCGGCCCAACCACGCTGCTCATATTGCAGGCCCGACGTCGCCGCCACAAGCGCGTCATATCCGGGGCGGTCATCATCTTCGCCATACCCCGTAATAGAACAATAAATAAGTTTAGGGTTGAGCTTCGCCATTTCGGCATAATCAATGCCGAGCGATTTGGTTTTTCCGGGCGACATAGATTCAATGAGGACATCTGCATCAGAAACAAGTTTTTTGAACAGGCCAAGATCGCCCGCATCGGTTAAATCCAGAACGGCATTCTTCTTGCCGCGATGCCAAACTTTATAACCGAGTAGACCTTTAAAAGGGTCGCCTTGCGGGCGTTCGATACGCGTTACATCTGCACCGTGATCGGCCAGCAACATTCCTGTCATAGGCCCCGCAATTCCCCAAGAGAGGTCGAGAACTTTGATACCGCTTAGAACACCTGCCATTATTGTCTTCCTCGGCCCACTTGCCTTATTATTATTGCCGCGCTAGGGAGTTTCCGAACGCTGTTCGAAAATAGCTTTTGAAGCGCTACAGTCAAGCCGTAAAGAAGATAAAGATGCCAACACTCCACGTCACAATAGCCACAGGCGAAACCCAAGACGTTGAGGCGGCGGTAGGCGGCTCCATGATGGACGCCCTGCAAGCCAACGGCCTCGTCGAAGGCACATGCGGCGGCGCGGCGAGTTGCGGAACATGCCATGTCTATTTTGCGGATAAAGCGGCGGCAGGAGAACGCACCGAAGATGAAGGCTATATGCTTGAGGGCCTCGAAGATTTCGTCGACATCCGCGAAGGCTCCCGCCTCTCCTGTCAGCTTAAAGTGACAGAGGCACATGAAGGCCTAAAAATCGAAATCGCGCCGGAAGCTTAAGTGGTCAAAACGCTTACAGTTACAGTTGAAGGTATTACGCTACAAGCCAGTCTAATTGAACCCACTGGCACAAACAAAAACATCACGCTTTTCTGCTTACCCGGCGGCGGCCTTACTAAAAATTATTTTGATCTCGCCAAAAACTTTAGCTTTGCTAGCCGCATGACAGCTCTTGGCTATTCGGTGATTACGATGGATCATCCCGGCATTGCCACAAACACTCTACCCACTGATTATCCTTATTATACGCCTCGCCAAGCTGCGGGCTTTCTTAACACTGCTCTAGAAAACTGGAATATTACCGAGCCCATTATTGGTATTGGGCATTCTATGGGCGGCATGATGATTATGCTGATGCAAGGTAATCATTCACCCTTTAAAGCTTTAGGGTTATTCGGGTCCAGCGCAGGCGGATTAGATTGGGGCCTGTCCGACGAAGAGAAAAAATACATCAATGATGAGGTGAGTTTTGCACGCGACCTCGAAGCTTTATCTCTTGCAAAATTCGGGAGACCATTCACACACGCAGGCGGCGGCCCTAGCGGAGAGTCCATAACCTTTGGCGGTGAAACCAAAGAGCTCACCCAACGTCTCAGAGAGATTTCCTGCGAAATGAATTCTGCCTCTGCGATGATGAGCATGATGCGGGGGAGTTTTAGGTCAGAAGTAGGCTCTATAGACGTGCCACTTTTCTTTGCTTTTGGCGATCATGATATCGGCATTCCGCCCGAGGACACCCCAAAGGATTTTATAAATGCTTCGAGTGCTGAATTAGTCGTGCTCAAAAAAACAGGGCATAATCATTTTGCCTTCAGCTCGATTGAAACCGTGTGCGGAAAACTAGATCACTGGGCATCCAATTTAGACTGTGTCTCTCGCAAACGGTAATTCAGCCAATATATTTCATAACTGTTATTTGTGGTCGCTTTGGCTTGCTCCAATAATTGTTCCAGCGCCATTTTACGCACGGTTAAAGCCGGAGCACTATTAGCTTCTGCACCAAGTACAATATCAATGAGATGTAAGGCCTTTAGAGGCTCGCCATTATCGACATAGCTTTGCGCCTTTTCCTGCAATCGCAATTCTCCGCCGGCCTCGACAATATCCTGATAGACAGCGCTTAGAGGCACATCATAAAGCTCTGTCGTCTTATCGAAATGGAACCACGTCGCGTAATATTCCCAAATGGATTTTACAGCCCATGAGACTTTGCCATGCTCCTGCGTAAGCTCTAATTCAGGTGGCAACTGCACCCCACCCATCAACTGTTCAACCGTCTTACCCGCATTCATACCCTCCACTATTTTGTCATGCACATAACGCGTGGCATCACGCATTTTTACGAGGCCCTCCATGATAACTGCTTTATCCGTAATCGGATCTTTGTGGCTTGGGACAATCATCTCTGGACCAAGCTCAATAATTTTCTCTAGCGAATTAATATACTCCACGGGTTTACGTATTTTCTCTCCGCGCATGGTGAAGACGTTCGGAAATTGCGGAAATAACGGCCCGAAGAAATCACCGCTAAAGAGTATCTTCCTTTGCGGGAGCCAGAGCACGATATTATCTGCCCCTTCTGCACCTGGTAGCGCATGGATTTCAAACTCAACACCGCCTTGGGAAAATTTATGAGGCTGGCCGTTCTGCACGGTCAGGCTTGGCACAACACCACCCGTAGCGATTAAGCCAATATTAGGCGGTTCCTCAGGCATAAAGGGGAAAAGCGTGCGGTTGCGATGCCAGAAATAAGGCTCTAATTCTTTAAGGTAACGCTGCTCTTCGGCGAATTCAGCATGAGCGACAATCTCAATTCCCTCCTCCTGCCAAAACTTCGTACCTCCTGAATGATCGGCATGAGAATGAGAAACGATGATATGGGACAAATCCAAATCTGATACGGCTTCCTTTAGCGCTTTCATTTGCTTGGGCACCTGCGTTGCCAACCCCGTATCGAATAGAATATCTTTCCCTGACGTCGTAATTAAATGCGCATTCCCAACGCCTGTCGCCTGCCAAATCCTATCGGAGATTTCGCGCGCTTCAATTGGGATATTGATGAACTCCGCGGCAACGGAGCCTTTGGCATCGGGGTTAGAAGCTATGCGCTTCATCCCAACATCGCCCATCTTATCAACAGCCGCGATTTGGACTTTTTTCTTCAAACCTGGAATGTGATTATAGGCCAAGAGCAGCACCAAAAGAACGGGCAACACATAGCCAATAAGCTTAATCAGTTTAAAATAAAAATCCGTGAGCTTACTCATAAGCTAGGGTCCCCTTATCCCCGTGACGCTTTTGCAGAATTTTACCGCGCATACCCGAGATATAACTATTTAAATAATCCTCCTGCAGCTCCTCTGTCGGAATGACGGAGACTGCATAATCCTTCGGGGCGCGCCAGCCCGGATGCGGAGCCAATGACACGCGCACCCCATTTATCGGATGCTGCGCTTGCCACCTCCTAATCTTATTTGCCATATGTTTGACAACCTCTGGATTAGCCTCTGCCAAATTGTTTTTCTCACTTGGGTCATTGGGGAGGTCAAACAAAAAGCTTTCAATGCCCACTTCATTCCAATCATGGTCAATAATCTGAACAAGCTTCCACTTCTCCTCCATCACAGACACATGGAACTTATTATAAATCGGAGAGTTAGAGGCGAAATAGAGATCGCCATTACGCGGATCTTCACCAGAATTTATCAATGCATCCCAGCGGTCCTGCCCGTCTAATTTTTTGACGTTCCCCTTTGCAACGCCAGCCGCATCGGCAAATGTCGGAAAGACATCCAGAACAGACATTACATCCTCACTCGCGGTTCCCGCCGCAATTTCGCCAGGCCAACGCATAACGGCATTCACGCGAATACCGCCCTCAAAGGTTTCAAGCTTACCGCCGCGATAAGGACTATTATCCGCCCCGAACGCTTTCAATCCGCCATTATCGGAGAAGAAAAAGACAAGCGTATTATCTGTGAGCCCTTGCGCGTCAAGACTATCCAAGACACGCCCAACAGCTTGGTCAAGACTATCCACCATTGCCGCATAGGTGCGTTTCGGGAAAGGTCTATCCCCTCGCTTCTTATATTTCTCTTCCAATGCCTTCGGGGCCTGCATTGGGGAATGCGGCGCGAGGAATGGCACGTAGAGAAAGAACGGCTTTTCAGGGTCACGAAGCTGTTCAATATAACGCACAGCCTCAGCCCCATGCACATCCGTCATATATTGATCTTCGCGCAAAACCGACACGCCGTTTTCTTGCAGGTCGTAACCACCCGCAACGGTGTAATCGAAATAGTCAATTTGGGTATTCAGATGCCCGATGAAATGATCAAAGCCACGGGAGTTCGGCACCATCGGTTCTATCGTATGGCCCAAATGCCATTTCCCAATCATTGCCGTTTGGTACCCAACCGCCTGAAAACTCTCCGGCATAAAATGCTCATCCGGCGAGACACCGCCATTTTGCCAAGGTTGAAACCCCGCATAAATACTGCCGAGTTTCATCGGGTCACGCGCAGTCATCAATGCGCTGCGTGTCGGCGTACAAATGGGCATAGAATAAAAGCGGTTCAGCGTCAGGCCTTCGCGCGCCAAGCGGTCAATATTCGGCGTTTCAATATCACTGCCGCGAAAACCCAGATCTGCAAAGCCGAGATCATCGGCGAGAAGAATAACGATATTGGGTTTCTGGTATGGTGCGTCTGATACCTTCACCTTATCAGGGACCGAAACTTTGATGGGGTCTGTTGTCTCACTCGCCTGTTGGCAACCTATCAAGAAAACACAAGCCGCTGTGGTCGATAACAAAGCTCTCATTAATACCCTCTTTTAAACGAAAAACGGGCCGCCTCCCCCCGACGACCCGCTTTGCCCCTCTTCCCCGAGACTGGATTTGTTTAGAACTTATAACCGACGGCAACACCGTAAGTCCGCGGCGTTCCGAATACGGCTGTATTAAAGGCGAAAGTGTTAAATGGCAGACCATCAATCGTATATTCATCATCCGTCAAGTTTTCACCCCAAAGTGAGACACTCGCATCCCGGCCCCCTAAGTCGAAGCCAACACCTATACGTCCTGATAATAGGTTTTGCTCTGAGAAACGAATTTCAGACGCTGCGCCTTGTTGCGGAATGGCCAATGCGTCATCTTTGAAACTAAATGTCGTATTAGCAAATAGCTCAAGGTTATCCCCCAGCGGTCTATTATAGTCGAAACTGACCGCAACTGAATTTTGCGGCGTACCCTGTAACTCATCGCGCATATCAATAACGCCTGTTCCTGGGTTTAAAGTGTCATCTGTAATCCCGTCGACATAGGCATAAGCCACAGAAGCTGTTAGGTTTTCATCCAAGGCGACAGTTGCATCAACATCCAAACCCCAGATTTCTTGATCCGTATTCACAATCGCCCGTGATGTTGCAATCAGTGGATCTAAAGACACAGTCGTTTGGAAATCTTTGAAATCATAATAGTAGCCAGAAACATTTAACCGGAAACGATTATCTGCAAAGTCACCTTTAAACCCGACTTCATAAGCAGAAATATCTTCCTGACCAAAAACAAAATCTGCACCCGATGTTTCTCCGGGTGGTATCACCCCAACAGCCGCAGCATTAAAACCGCCAGACCGGAAACTCTCTTTATAAGACGCATATAGCAGAACATCATCATTGGCATCATATTCAAGAACAATAGATGGGTCGAGACTATCTGTATCTGCTTCACCAATATTAGGCGCGATGACATTTCCGAGTAAGTCAATATTATCCAAGAAGAATGGAGAACTCGCTTGCCCTACACCATCTTTACGGTCATCGGAATAACGTAAACCGCCTGTAATTCGAAAATCTTCATTAACATGCCATGTCACCTCACCATAAATCGCAAAGGCTTGTGTATCAATTGTTAGCGTATTCGCTGCCGATTGGCGTGCACCAGCAAGAAATGAACTCGCTGCCGCAACATTTGTTCTTACACCATTTTGAAGAAACCCTAAAGTTCCCTGCAACTGCGCTTCCTGCGCTTGCAACCCTGCCAATTGCGCCTGAAGCGCTGCGCGTTGTGCCGCAAACATTGGAATATCAGGGAGTTGAGCCAATCCCCCTTGAATCTGCGCTATACCACCTTGAATTTGAGCAATCCCCCCAGCTGTAGGCGCTATCCCAGCATTAAAACCAGTAGCGCCTAAAATACTTGGGAACCCAGCCAAAACAAAGAGGAATGAATTTATATCTGTTTGGTTAGCAGGGTTTCCGCCGGCATTACCTGTTTGTTCGTCATAATAGAACAAACCACCTGTATAATCGATCTTATCACCAAAGCTTCCTGTATATGTCAGCTCAGCACTAAATTGCTCATGTCCATTTAGAGTAGATGCCCCGCCTGGCGCGGATAAAAACAAGCCCGTATCAGCAGGAGTTGAACCATCAAATTGCGATGCAAAATCAGCCCGTATAGGTGAATTCGCAAATGCAAAAGCCGCAGGAAGTGCCGAGAACTCTGAGTTAAAGCTTTGCAAGCCAGGAGCCGGGCTCACATCAGAATTAATAATACCGCCTAATATAAGGGGGTTTGCTGTAGGGGCTAGGCTAACGAAACGGCGACTATCTGCTTCGCGATATCCCACGGTTAGTTTTAAGTTATTCGTATCATTCAAAGCATAATCTGCAACACCTGAAATACCAAATATTTCAGTTTCGCCAAATTCAATATCAGCAAAGCTATTCACGCTTTCTTGCCGCGAATTATCTGGCGCCGGCGTCAAAGCTGCAGAAAATAATGCTGTCGCATTAGCTGTACCTGGAAGCGCTTGATGAAAAAATGGCGTACTTTCCGTTTTTGTATAATCCGCTGCCACATCGAATGTAAGTTGATCAGAGGCCTCAAAGCGTAAAGCGGCGCGACCACCTAAACGCTCCGTAGCGGCAAAGTCCTCACCAACACCCGTATTTTCAACCCAACCACCAGTGTCGGAATACAGCCCCGATACACGGAAGGCAGCCTGCTCACCCAAAGGAATATTCACATGCCCTTTAACGCGCTTATGGTCAAAATTGCCATATTCTGCGTCAATACCGCCGCTAAGGGCTTCTGTGCTAGGGGCAACAGAAATAATGTTTACAGCGCCGCCAACTGAGTTACGGCCATATAGCGTACCTTGCGGCCCTTTCAGAATCTCAACGCGGCCCAAATCTGGCGAGTCAAAGGCTAAGCCCTGCGTACGGCCATAATAAACACCATCAACATAAATCGCTGTTCGGCTATCCTGTCCAATTTGAGGGTCAAATGTTCCGATACCGCGAATATTGACGCGAACACCTGTTTCATCAGCCGGGTTTGGTGTGGTGTAAACACCGGGGGCGAATTTCGCGATATCTTCAAGGCCAGAAATTCGGTTCTTCTCGATAGATTCCAAATCAAAAGCATTGATACTAATCGGAACGTCTTGGAGGCTTTGCTCTCGCTTCTGCGCTGTGACGACAATCTCATCGAGTTGGGCAAAGGCTGGCGCGCTAATGGCCAGAAGTGAAGTTGAAACGGCTAAAGCTGTAAGCCCCTTGAAAGTTCTTGATGACATATCTGTCTCTCCCCTGATGATATTCTGCGACACTTTCGCCTATATTACCTAATTTCCTAGGCCATAAAGAAAAACTGCGCAATGCAGAAGTCGCAAAAAACAACGCTAATAATGCGCGATTTACTGTATTTATAGCCAAAAAATGTCATTTTGCGTAGCATGGTTGCATTTTTGTTACGCATTTTGAAAGCGAGTTAACGACTCTTTGCAACACCTCAAAGACCATACCCTCCCGCCACAGCAATCTGCTGCCCCGTCACATAGCCCGCCTTTTTAGAGGCCAAATAGACCACAGCATGACCTACCTCCTCGGGTTGCCCCCAGCGTTTTAGCGCAAGATTCTTTTGCACATCAACTGTCCATTCATCGTCAAATACGCCTTGCTTGGAGAGCTCAAGGAACATCCCAGCCTCTATCACGCCTATCAGAACTGAATTTGCGCGGATGCCATTTTTGCCCTCCTCGCGCGCTATGGCTTTAATGAGGCTTTCATTCGCAGCCTTTGGCGCAACCGAGAGGACATCTTTATCCGGCCAACTCAGATCACCCGCAGAACCCAGATGGATAATGGAACCACCCTCATCCCGCATATGCGCAATGGCGGCTTGCGCAGCGTCGAAGAAACCGTGGACTTCGACATTGACCGCATTGTGCCATTGCTCGCGCGTTGTATCCGCAACATGGACTTGCTCAACGAGCAGGCCTGCTCCCCAGACTAAAGTATGGAGGCGTCCGTGAATTTTAGTCGCCTCTTCAATCGCTGATTTAGACGCACCTTCAACCAAAACATCGCAATGATGAATGCTTGCCTCGCAGTCCAAGGCTTTAATTTCGGCCGCAAGGTCTTTGGCGACATTCTCTTTGGAGCGCCAGATAATCGCGACATCACTTCCCGCCCGCGCAAGTTCGAGACATACCACACGGCCAATACCGCCTGTTGCACCGAAAACGATAGCTACACCGTTGGGAAAATCGCTCATAAAACCTCAAATGCGTTATTTTTATTAGTTATGTCTACGAATCCATAGCTTGAAAAGCTTTTTAATCTCGATTTGCGTAAATTTTTGCGCTATCTACTACGCAAACAAGAAAGAGATATATTATGGGAATTGCCGTTATTACAGGATCTGCCTCCGGAATCGGGGCCTGCGTGAAAGCCCGGCTTGAGGCCCAAGGATATAAGATTATTGGGATTGATTTAAAGGGAGAAGCCATCAGCGCTGACCTTTCGAAACCCGAAGGCCGTCAAGCCGCCATCGATAAAGCCCTAGAAATGTCCGGCGGCAAAATCGACCGCCTTGTCCTCGCCGCAGGTCTTGGCGGGCATTTGGAGGATGGCGCTCTTGTCGCCCGTGTCAATTATTTTGGCGCGGTCAGCCTGTTGGATGGCTTCAAAGATGCTCTCGCCGCAACCAATGGCCGCTGCGTTGTGATTGGGTCTAACTCCGCGCAAATGCGCACCAATCCCGAGTCTCCGATGGTTGAAGCCATGCTGGAAGGCGATGAAGCCAAAACGATGGAGGTTATTGGCGATTTCCATGCCGCCATGGTCTATGGACATTCCAAACACGCCGTGACCCGTGCAGCAAGACGCCGCGCGGCAGAGTGGGGACAGCTCGGCATATCGATAAATGTTATCGCCCCTGGACCGACGGAAACACCGATGTTGGACGGGGTCAAAGAACATCCCACTATTAGCAAAAGCCTCGACATGATACCCATCCCGCAAAAGCGTTTCGGTCGTCCCGATGAAATCGCCGATACGATTATGTTTATGCTGTCTGACACCGCAGATTACATGCAAGGCAGCGTGATTTATGTTGATGGCGGCACAGACGCGCAAATCCGCCCGGATGCGTTTTAAACTTGGGAGAGACTATCAATCATCGCGTCAGCCGGATTGACGAAAACCATCTGCTTTATGGGAATTTCATTGGCCTTCAATATGTCTTTGCGGAAGGATTGGACGAGCAGGTTTTAGCCAAATCTGTTGAGGTACTCACAAAGCAATTCCCTGCGCTCGCTAGGAGGTATAGCGCTAAATCCAATGCCGCCGTTACGCCCCCATTGAAAAACACGTCCCTTTCAGTCCACCATCCTGCATCTCTTATGGTTCGCCATAATGTAGAACTTTTAAAGACTGCTGTGGTCTCACCCGATAGACAACAATTCATCGTTCAACCCCGACGGAAAAATGTATTGCGAGGAGTAGCTCCACTATCAACATTTACGCTGACCACATTTAAGGATGGCGCAGCGATTTTTGGTATCGCGATTAGTCATATTCTGACCGATGCCGCAGGGTTTCATTCTCTCATGAAGCATTTGGGAGATATTTATTCAGCGTTGAAAAATGAAAAACCCGTTCCTGAATTTCCTTATGCAACGCCAGTCGATATTTTTGAATTTGGGACGCAGCGCTCAAAAGCGGAAACGCTCGACATATTAAAACAACGCGGCCTGCCCAAGCCCATCCCGATTAAAGGTCTGCTCGGCAAGTTCATCAAATCGCTTATCATCAAGGCGATGGATAAGAGCCTGTCCGACAATCCGCCTATCTCTATCCATTTTACGCCTGAGGATGTGGCTCGTCTGAAACAGACTGTCCTAACCGAAAGCGGCGAGGATTGGATTAGGCTGTGGTGACAATTTAATTATTTGAGCCATAGATAGATAGAGGCAAGTTTT
>CAZKHC010000008.1:0-8048 GCA_964552135.1 uncultured Algimonas sp.
CGCCCGCGCCATTCAACTGAAACATGATTTCCGGGCTGCAAAACGGGGCGCTTACGGCGGCTAATGCCGCCTCGAACTAGGCCCGCATATCGCCCTTTTTCACGTGTGAAGATTTCCGCAATCGCCGAAGTTTCACCGTGCTTTCGCACGCTCAAGACATATCCGTCGGCGGTCCAGTCCACGATTTAAACGTCGAACTCTAATCCCATGCCGGTATAGCGGGCTTGGTCGTCTTTCCATTTTTCGCGTACTTTCACGAAGAGAAACAAATGCACTTTACGGCCAAGCCAATCTTGCATTTCATGCCGGGCAGACGCGCCGATATCTTTTATCGTGCGGCCATTTTTACCGAGGACAATTGGCTTTTGCGAAGAACGCCGCACATAGATGACTTGCTCTAT
This sequence comes from uncultured Algimonas sp., assembly GCA_964552135.1. Classification (GTDB taxonomy): domain Bacteria; phylum Pseudomonadota; class Alphaproteobacteria; order Caulobacterales; family Maricaulaceae; genus Litorimonas. The sequence continues at coordinate 402 of CAZKHC010000008.1, forward strand.
ACGGACATCGCCATTTTTCTGTTCTTTCCAACTCTCAGTCTCAACCATACTCGCATAGGGGAGTTCATCATGGAGACGCAGGAAAAGTTTTTCACGCGTGATTTCTGCGGCCATGAGACGGGACGGAATATCTGCGGCTTGGTCGGTGGGGTAAAGCAGCGGCCCTTCCGGCATGGCCATAGCCAAGGCTGTGGATAGCGCCTTTATACCTTCGCCATTTGTCGCAGAGGTCATAAAAATTTCACTGTAAACCTCCATCGCATTAAATTCCGCGATCAATGGTAGGACTTGTTCATGCGGGATTTCGTCTACTTTATTCAATACGAGTAGTGCTTTCGAGCGGCGTTTTTGAAGCCCTTTTGCAACGCTCTTGGTGTCTTCAACGGACAGGCGGTCCTGCGCGCTTCCTTCTCCTGCCCCGCGGCGGAGCCATGCTGGGGCGTCCACGACGTGAACAATAAGATTGCTATCATCTGCGCCCGTCCACGCCGCATGAACCATGGATTTCGCCAGTCGGTCAGATTCATTCGGAGAAAAAATTCCGGGCGTATCCACCAAGACAACTTGCGCCGGTTGCCCCTCTGGAGTTTTGAGCATCGCAATCGCGCGGATTTGGAAACGAGTCGTTTGAACTTTATGGGTGACGATAGAAACCTTCTCGCCAACCAGCGCATTCGTCAGGGTCGATTTCCCTGCATTAGGCGCGCCGACAATCGCTGCAAATCCAGCTCGGCTCATGACGGCCAACTTTCAAGCAAATGCGACGCCGCGAAACGTTCAGCATCCCGTTTCGATTTACCCGTTCCCGTCGCAGAGCCAATACCTGGTACGCTAACCTCGATGACAAAAAGCGGGCGATGATCCGGACCGCTCCGTTCAAGAACGACGTAGGTTGGAAGCGCTTGGTTTGAGGCCATAGCACGTTCTTGAAGTTCTGTTTTAGGGTCCTTAGCGGATTTTTTGACAACTTCATCCAAAAGCGGAATCCAGAACCTATCGAAAAATCGTTTTGCGTCAGCATAACCACTATCAAGATAAATCGCAGCAATCAGAGCTTCGCAGGCGTCGCCCAGTATAGATGTTTTCTCTCGCCCGCCCTGCCGGTCTTCCGCTGTTGAAATCAGCAGGGCATCGCCAAGCCCAACATCCCGCGCAACTTTCGCGCAAGTTTCTTTTCGAACGAGTGCATTTAACCGGCGGGCAAGCGTTCCTTCGGATTCTGTCGAGTAGCTATAGAGGGCGTCTGCTGTCAAAAGGCCCAAGACCCGATCGCCCAAAAATTCAAGACGCTCATTGTCCGAGGTCCCGCGCTGGCCGTCACCAAAAGAACTATGGGTCATAGCGCGAATGAGTAAATCAGGGTCTTCGAACCTGTAGTCTAAACGTGCCTCTAGTGCGGCTAAACGCGGGTAACGGTCCTTGTTCGCGCTACTCATTTAATGTCCTTAAACCAACGGTCCTTACGCATATTGAACCACGTCCAAGGTTTTACGAGAGCGAAGTCATCATTCACGGACAAAAGAATAATCTCGGCGCGGCCGATAATGTTTTCTTTAGGCACAATCCCTGCTCCGCCTTCTCCATTGGATGATACTGCCACTCGGCTATCAAACGAGTGATCTCTATTATCACCCATCATGAAATAATATCCTGCGGGCACAACTCGAACCTCAGTTCGATCCAATAAGGGATAGTCTTTCGCGTCTAATATTTCTTGCGATTCTCCGTCCGAAAAAGTCTCGACTAGCAAGTCAGTTCTTTCGACGAGCCCATCCCTATCCTTGTAATCATAAGTTCCGATTTTTTCGACCGCTAAGCGCTGTCCGTTTAAATAAAGACGGCCCTCTTTCATTTGAACTTGGTCGCCTGGCAATCCAACAACTCGTTTGATGAAGGTTTTATTTCCGCCCTCGGGCCGAAATACGATGACGTCTCCCCGTTTAGGTTCACGTTCAAATAAGCGCCCCTTACTCACCGGGAATGGAAAAGGTGTCGCGGCGTGTTTTCCATAGCCAACAGAATATTTTGACGTGATGATATAATCACCCGGTAATAGTCCTGGCACCATGGATCCCGTCGGAATGTGAAAAGGTTGAAAAATAAAGGTGCGAAGAATGAAGGCAATTCCTAATGCCCAAAGCACGGTCGAAACCGTATCACGGACTCCCCCCTTTTTTTCGTCCTCGTTTTCAGTCTCTTTGTCTACGGCTTCACTCATGCGGGCTTTCTAACGACTGGAATGGCTTCGGCAATCGCAAATGCACTCGCATAGGGATAATCATCCGATAGAGACAAATGTAATTTTAAGGTGTGACTTTTTGGGCACATTTTATCCGCTCTCTCTTGTGCATCCGCCGACAGTATGACGGTTGGACGACCAGATGGATCGTTCTTGACTTCGACAGATGTCCAGCTCAGACTTCCGGTATTTTCACCCGCCAATGCCTTCGCAACGGCTTCTTTTGCCGCAAAACGCTTCGCATAACTCATGGCCGGGCGAGCTTTGTCATCGCAATATTTTTGCTCATTTGCCGTGAAGGTTTTTTCTAGAAAGCGTTTACCGAACCGATCCATAGATTGTTCGATCCGGCGAATATCGCAAATATCCGTCCCAATACCGATAATCATGAAGGATGAGATTCCAGTACAAGCCGGCGCATTTCGCGAATAGCCGAGTCCAAACCCATAAAAATAGCTTCGCCAATGATGAAGTGTCCAATATTCAATTCCTTGCATTCTGGAATTGCGGCCACATTGCCGACATTATCAAAGGTCAATCCGTGACCGAAATGCACCTCAAGGCCGAGACTATGAGCGAGCCTCGCCGCTTTTTGAAATGTCTCGATAAATGCAGCCGCCTTTTCAGCCTCACCCGCATCAAGTGCTTGAGCATAGGCGCCGGTATGAAATTCTACGACAGAGGCGCCCGACCGCGCGGCAGCGCGGATTTGGTTTTCAACCGCTTCAATAAACAAAGACACACGCGATCCGTTATCAGTAAGCTCTCTCACAATTGGCGTGATATAGTTATGGCCGCCCGCAACATCCAACCCGCCCTCGGTCGTACGCTCTTCGCGCCGCTCTGGCACAATACACACGGCTTTGGGTTTAATATCCAAGGCGATTTTAAGCATTTCATCCGTTGCCGCCATTTCCATATTCAAGGGTATGTTCTCGCTCTCGCAAAGCATTTGCAAGCGCACCATATCGTCATCTCGTATATGGCGTCTATCTTCGCGCAAATGAGCGGTAATACCATCTGCGCCTGCGCAAATAGCGGCGTAAGCCCCCGCCACCGGATCGGGATGTTCGCCGCCTCGCGAATTCCGGACCGTGGCGATATGATCGATATTTACACCTAAACGCGGGCCTGCCGTCATGAGAGCCCTCGGCTGCCCGGCTTAATAGCAGGCATATCTGCGAGTTCAGGCGGAAGATCATTTGGATCGTAATCCGGGAAGCGGCGCGCAGCCAGACTGACAAGGGGAACGCCAATATCCGCTTCACCGTTTGAGCGGTCAAAAACACACGCACCAGCGATAATCTCAGCGCCTGTTTCTTTCGTAATGGCCGCGATACATTCACGAGACGATAATCCCGTTGTAACGATATCTTCAACCATTAGAACCTTACTACCCGGTTTAATCTTAAACCCTCGACGAAGGGTAAAAACACCGTCAACGCGTTCGACAAAAAGCGAGTCTATACCCATATGCCTCGCCGTTTCATAGCCAGGAATAACCCCGCCCATGGCGGGCGCTATAATGACATCGGGTTGAATACCTTGTGCCTTAATTTTTTCTGCAAGTGCCTTGCATACGATTTCGGTTAATCGCGGATTTTTAAAGATTAAGGCCTTTTGTAAAAATACGGAACTTCTCCGACCTGAGGACAAGATAAAATGCCCTTCGAGCAAGGCTCCCGCCTCGCGGAAAATGTGGAGGACGTCATCAGTATTCATGGTTTTGCTTTCATATAGGCCCGCATAGCCCGACTTCGATTAACTTTGACTACAAAAGGCGACGCTCGGAGCGCAGCAATAATTGACATAAGATGGCGGTTATCCCGGACTTCAATGTCAATGGTCATATCGAAAAATGTCGGACTACGAACAAATGTTTTAATGTTTGTTAGGTTGCCCATGGACTCGCTAATAATCTTGGTCACATCAGCCAAGGAGCCAGGTATATGCTGTACAGTGATAATAATGCGCCCTGTCGATACCGCTTGAGACGCGGCGCGGCGCCATGACAAATCAATCCAATCATCTATCTGATTTTCTTTTCCTGCCAATTCATCGCAATCAATTGTATGGATAAATATGCCGTGCCCCGGATAGGGCAGCCCAATAATTCTATCGCCCAAAACTGGCGAACAGCAGAGCGCTCGGTTGAGATTATCACCAGAATTCAACCCGTCACCTTTAACATAAAGCCCGAGACTATTATCATCGATGAGATTTAAGTTCTGAAGATTATCCTCTTCCTGTACATCTTGGCGTCCCGGGAATACAGCTTCGACAAATTCATTCATCGACAACTCGCCCCGACCAAGCGTTTCAAAGGCGGTTTCTTGATCGGGCATTTTCAGTCGTTTCAGGGCGTCAGTCAAAATAGCGGAGTCGAGCGATTTTCCTTCGCGTTTAAACGCGTGAAGCGCGAGAGTTTCTCCGATACGGCGAAATTCTTCGGTCTCGCCTGTCCGCGTTAAACGCCGTAAAGCTTGACGGGCCCGTCCGGTAATAACCATATTTTCCCAACCTGGCTGGGGCTCTGCTAATCCGCCACGAATAATTTTGACGACATCTCCATTTTGCAATTGCGTCCGCAGAGGGACTTCGCGCCCATTCACGACAGCGCCAATACAGGTGTCGCCTACTTTCGTATGCACAGCATAGGCAAAATCAATTGGAGACGCGCCGCGAGGAAGCGCAATCAAGTCTCCCTTCGGCGTAAAAGTAAAAACTTGATCCGTGAACATTTCCAGTTTTACGTTAGCAAGAAACTCATCGGCATCGCCGCTCTGCTCCATCATTTCGATGAGCGGGCGAATACGTCTTAGCGGGTCCCCGCCAGAAGCTTGCGCTCGATCGGGGTCATAAGAGTAACTTTCATTCTTATAAGCCCAATGCGCTGCAACACCGCGGTTTGCCACGTCTTCCATCCGTTCTGTCCGGATTTGGATTTCGACACGCCGACTTTCAGGCGTTCGGATTGTGGTGTGCAAAGATTGATAGCCGTTTGGTTTTGGAACTGAGATAAAATCTCGAAAACGAGAGGGCACCGCTCGGAAGGTTTCATGCAATGCTCCCAGCGCTTGATAACACTGGCTATGGCTATCCACGATAATCCGAAATGCATATAAATCCGAAACATCTTCAAAGCTGATACTTTGTCGCTGTAACTTACGCCATATCGCATAGGCGCGTTTCTCACGACCATAAACACGCGCATCTATCCCAGCTTTCGTGATGGCATCCTTCAAAGACGTGAAGACCTGACTAATCGCCTCACCTTGGGATGTTCGCCAACCCTCTAATCGGGTTTGAATACTTTCATAGGCAGAGGGATTAATATGCTGGAAGGACAAATCCTCCAATTCAGAACAAATTTTGTCAACGCCAATCCGGCGAGCCAGAGGCGCGTAAATTTCCAGGGTCTCCCTTGCAATACGTTCCCGCGAAGATGCCTTTGGGTGATGCTCTAGCGTTCGCATATTGTGGAGGCGGTCACATAGTTTTACCAACAGAACACGCACGTCTTTCGACACAGCCAAAATAAATTTTTGAAAGTTTTCGGCCTGCGCTTTCTCTTTTGTGAGATTCGGGCGAGTCATTTCGACCTGCCCCAATTTCGTAACGCCGTCTACAAGCTCAGCGATCTCGGGCGTAAATTCATCCGATAGTTCTTTGGCCGTCACATCCGTGTCTTCCAAAACATCGTGAAGAAGCGCTGTGCAAATCGTTGCGATATCCAAATTCAAGGACGCAACAATCCCAGCTACTTCTATGGGATGGGCGTAGTAAGGATCTCCGGAATGGCGCAATTGTTTGCCATGCGCCTGAACAGAATAAACATAGGCCTTATTGAGTAAGGCTTCATTTGCAGACGGGTCATATTTTTTGACAATCTCCACAAGCTCATACTGCCGCAGAAATCGTTGCGGTGTCTTCGGAGCGGTGATGTCGACGGGCTTATTCACTGGGGGTCGATATAGTCACTTATTTCAAGTTCAGCCAATAAAAAAAGCCGCTACGTTGAGCGGCTTTTTCAATAAATTTCAATTCTCTTAGAAACGAGACGAGCTGTCATTATCGCGGTCACCTTGCAGAGCCCGTAACACATCGGCTTCCGACATTTCCGCCTGTGGCTGCGTTTCGCCGTGCTCCAGTACGAGCAATGGTGCATCTTCTTGCTCATCAGGAAGATCATCGTCTTGAATAACGCGTTGAAGACCTACGACGAGTGATTCACGCAAATCGCTTAAATCTAATGTTTCATCCGCAAGTTCGCGCAGAGCAACGACCGGCGTTTTATCATTATCACGATCAATCGTAAGCTCAGAACCAGCCGCGATATTGCGGGAACGGTGTGATGCAAGAAGAACCAAGTCGAAACGGTTTGGAACTTTTTCAATACAATCTTCAACAGTAACGCGGGCCATGTGAACTCCAATACAAAAAGGCCGTAACGAGACGGCCTCAAATTCGAACTGCGTTTAGTCGCAAAGACGAGATTAATCAACCTATTTTACCACGGGCCAGCATATCGTGTCGCGCGGATATCGGCGACGGGCAAATCCCGTGTGTACTTGACCCATTTCCCATCCACCTCTGATGCTGGGATAAGCACGAAAGCACGTTGCAGCATAAGCGGATGCGGCAGCGTAAGGGTCTCCGTTTGACATTTTAGATCTCCAAACACCAATAAATCCAAATCCAATGTACGTGCCGCATTTGGAATACTTCTGACACGGCCCTGGGACGTCTCAATAGTTAAAAGCTGCTGCAGTAAGGCCTCCGCGTTACCTTGATAACGACCTTTAACGACGGCGTTGAGATATTTCGGCTGGTCTGCCCCCAGCGGCCAAGCAGGCGACCGCCAAAGTCCAGATTTACCGGTTAAACTGAACCCCGCTGAACAAAGCGTTTCGAGCGCCATTTGAAATGTAACTTTTGGGTTGGATAGATTCCCCCCAAATGCGATAAGACACTCCGTCATATTCAATGACACCCCTAATTATGGTTCTTCGCATCATGGCCTTCTACTCAGATGAGCGCATCGCTATATTCGTAGATGGTGCAAATTTTCATTCTACAATCAAAACACTCGATTTTGACGTAGATTACAAGCGTATGCTTGACTTATTTAAAGAAAAAGGCCGGATGAGCTGTGCACGATATTACACTGCTCTCTTGGAAAATGATGATTACTCGCCCATTCGCCCGCTAATAGATTGGCTGAACTATAACGGCTATCAAGTCGTCACAAAGCCCGCAAAGTCATTCACAGATCGTGACGGGCGAAATCGAATCAAAGGCAATATGGACATTGAGCTCGCTCTCGACATGGTGGAACTGGCGCCGCATGTTGACCACATCTTACTTTGCAGTGGTGATGGAGATTTTCGCGCTGCCGTCGAAGCCTG
>CAZKHC010000008.1:8148-12871 GCA_964552135.1 uncultured Algimonas sp.
TGTTTTTGCCAATCGCGCTTTTTATCGGTCTCTCGCTTGTCGTGATTTTGTTTACCTGTCGCAGATCCAATAAGGAGTTTCGCTTTTCCGCGGTCATTAAAGTAAAGCTTTAGAGCGACGATGGTTCGTCCTTTGCGCTGCGTTTCGCCCATAAGTTTGTTTATCTCTTTTCGCTTCATCAGCAATTTTCGAGGGCGCGCCGGTAGATGATTGAACTGACTTGCGGGGGCATAAATTGGAATATTAGCATTGATAAGCCAAGCTTCATTATTCTCAACAGAGATATAGCTCTCGGCAATGTTCGCTTTACCCTCACGTAAGGCTTTCACCTCCGTCCCGACAAGCATAATGCCCGCTTCCCATGTGTCTTCTACCGCATAATTGTAACGGGCCCGTCGATTGTCCGCGAGAACTGTATCCGTTGACCCTGCCTTTTTTTTCCTGCCGCCTGCCTTACTGGACATATTAAACTGAAACGCCGGCCTGTACCATGGCCGCTTTGACACGTTCCTTTGTTGATTCTCTACATTCTGTAATCGGAAGGCGCACGGTGGGTTCCATTTTCCCCATTAAGGACAAGGCATATTTCGCAGGAGCCGGACTCGGATCGATAAATAAGTCTTTATGCAGTCGGTCCAATTTCGCATTCCATTCCCTTGCCAGCGCTAAATCACCAGCAAGCAATGCATTTTGAAATGCGGCATATTCGGCGGGCGCAACATTCGACCCAACGGAAATCGATCCTTTTCCGCCATGAGCGCCGTGACCCAAGGCCGTCGCATCATCCCCCGAAAGCTGAATGAAATTTTTTCCACACCGAACCGTCAATCCTGCCACTCGTGCAACATCGCCCGTCGCATCTTTACATCCGATAACTGTCGGCAATTTCGAAATTCGTTCCATAGTAGCTTGTTCAATATCAACGATACTGCGGCCAGGGATATTATAAACAACGATTGGAATATCAACAGCTTCTGAGATAGCTTTAAAGTGCTGATAGAGCCCTTCTTGGCTAGGTTTATTATAATACGGGGTCACGACCAGGGCCGCGTCTGCTCCCATCGCCTTCGCATGTTCCGCATATTTGATGGAAACCCGCGTTTCATTTGATCCCGCCCCAGCGACCACAGGGACACGCCCATCTGCCGCTTCAGATGTTAAACGAATAACGCGCTGATGCTCTTCGTCTGTCAAAGTAGCGCTCTCGCCGGTCGTTCCGCAGGGCACGAGGCCATGGGTTCCTGACGCGATTTGCCATTCGACAAAATCTTGAAAAGCCTGCTCATCAATCTCGCCATTTTTGAACGGCGTAACTAGAGCTGTAATTGACCCTCTTATCATGTTTGTCTTTCGTATTCTGGTTGTGTAGGCCCAAGTAAGTTAGCGGGTGAATAGCGCCGATTTGGACTTGGATTCAAGCCATCGTTTTTTTCACTTTTACACGATGTGGAAACTTTACTTATGTGGCACAGTCAGGCGGCCAGATTTAGACAAAAATCAAGTGTTTTCGCGGCACTCATGATTTTACTATACGTCCTGCTTCTGCCATTATCGGCCTCCGCGACTGTCCCGACACCTCGGCTGAAACCTGCTCCGCCAGCGCTGTCGTCCTATATGAGCGAGACTGACGCCCGTCTGTTCCGCAAAGGCCTCCGTTCCGCTAAAGCCTACCGTTGGTCAGACGTTGCGAACATTATCGGGCAAATCAACGATCCTGTCGCGAAAGATACATTGAGGTGGATCCATGCTGCAAATGACAGGAATGCGCCCTTAGAAACACTTAGCTACGTCCACCACAGCCTCAGCGACTGGCCCCGCATGACAACCGTTAGAGCTAAATCTGAAAAACGGATGTTTGATGAAAATTGGACGTCAAAACGGGTATTTGCCTGGTTCCTCGGTCGCTCGGAGCCGGTGTCCGGAGAAGGTCGGGCAGCTCTCGCTCGCGCTTATTATTCACAAGGCGATGAAGCCAATGGCGATAAATATCTTCGGCTAGCATGGCGCGAAAGCAGATTAACCCGCGATGGTCAACGCAAAGTCTTTGGGCTCTACAAATCGAAACTGTCAGAGGAAGATCATGCTGTCCGCGCAGACCATTTGATATGGTCCGGATATCGTCACTACGACAAAGCCCGCGCCCTCCTCCCGCATATGGGGCGAGAAGACAGAGCCGTCATGAATGCTCGGATGAGGCTCAACCGCAATAGTTCCGGTATGGACGCTGCGATAAGGGCTATCCCCAATACCCGATTATCCGATCCGGGTTTTCTCTATGAACGCGCACATTGGCGCCGGAGGAAGAAAACTAAAACATATGCACTCCCTATCTACTTATCCTCGCGAACGGCCCCAACATCTGAAGTTGGCAAAAAAGTCGTGTGGCGTGATAAAAAGATAATGGCGTATTGGGCCATTTCAGAAAATGATATGAAGGAGGCTTACCAATTATCTCTGCATCATGGCTTCACGCGGGGAACAGAATTTGCAGAAGCTGAGTTTTTAGCAGGCTGGCTGGCACTTACGGGATTGAATGAACCAGATCGCGCCTTGAAGCACTTTACCCGGCTGCGCGACGGCGTCGGCTCCCCCATTTCACTCTCTCGCGCACATTACTGGGTTGCCCGATCTCACGAAGCAAAGCGAGATGGGCAGCAAGATCAGCACTACCGATTGGCAGCGCAATATCCGAACACATATTACGGAATGTTGGCGGGAATAGAGGTCGATGGGACCTCTCACAGGGTTTCCCTTCCTTCTGAATTCATTAGTGAACAAGACAAGGCATTATTCGCATCTGATAATCGCGTACGCGCGCTACATTTACTGGGAGAAGCGGGAGAAGAGCGTTATTTTTCTCAAATCAGCTATCACATGGATGATCACGTCGACAGCTTGTCAAAGCTTTCTCTCTTGTCGGAACTCGCTAAAGATTACGGCTTTATGCGGCCATCCCTTCGAGCTGCGAAACAAGCCGGACGGTTTCAAAGCATGCTAACGGAAAGCGGATACCCGCTCGTCACGTCAATTGACGCCCTGCCCAAACAAAAGTTTGAAGAGGCTTTTGTATACGCCATCGCACGCCAAGAAAGCGAGTTTGCGCCAAATGCCGTGAGTACGGCTCGCGCATATGGATTGATGCAAATGATCAATAGCACGGCAAAAGCAACGGCGCGGAAACATCGGGTAAAATATGACATTAATCGCCTCTCATCAGACGGCGACTATGCGGCGCGATTAGGCGCGTTACATTTGAACGACCTTCTTAATCAGTGGGACGGCTCCTATATCCTTGCGGCTGTGAGTTATAACGCTGGTCCACATCGTGCAAAGCAGTGGATTAAAACCTATGGCGATCCTCGAAGCAGCCAGATCGACTCAATTGATTGGGTTGAGAAAATTCCATTTTCTGAGACTCGAAATTACGTCATGCGGGTTATGGAAAATATGGAAGTTTACCGGGCGCGGTTGAGTAATAACTCAGCACCGAACCGCTTGGAGCAAGACTTAACACATGGGCAGCAACCTTTTTAGGCGGCGAAGAATTTGCTCAGCTCATGTTGAAAGTCGAGGCTTTCGCCCAAGGCGGCCTTGTGCCAAAAGAATGGCGACTCTGCATTAGGACATGACATTGGCTATTCCGCTACCCAAAACTGACATCCCCAGTGAAATTGAGACCATTCGCGGCCTCATTGAAGCGCGCCTGTCTGAAATTGTTCCATCTGAAACGACATGGCCGGTCCGGCTCCATGAGGCACAGCGCCACGCCTTACTGTCTCCAGGGAAAAGGTTTCGTCCTCTGTTATGCGTCTTTACGGCTCAAGGCGGGGGTATAAAAGCTGGAGGCGAACTGGACGCAGCGATTACAATTGGCTGCGTTGCGGAGATGGTGCACGCCGCGTCTCTGATTTTGGATGACCTACCTTGCATGGATGACGCCGACCTACGCAGAAACCAACCGACAACCCATATCGCATTTGACGAAAGCACCGCTATTTTATCCGCAACGGCCTTGTTAAACCGGGCCTTTGGCGTCTTGTCTCGACTCGATCAAGTCACCCCCGACCGCCGCATCGAAATGGTAGATTTATTGTCCTATGCCGTTGGTTCAAAAGGCCTAATTGCCGGGCAAATGGCAGATTTGGTAAATACAGACCAAGGCACATCAATAGCAGAAATCGAACGACTCAATACGCTTAAAACAGGCGCGTTATTTGACTTCAGCGTTGATTCAGCGGCGATTTTATCGGGAATGCACGCCTCTCAACGCGCCGCGCTCAAGGATTTTTCCTATCATTTGGGACTGGCGTTTCAATTGCTCGACGACGTGAAAGATGCGGTCATGAGCGACACCCAAGCTGAGAAATCAGTGAACCGCGACATCGGAAAAGCAACAATATTAGCGGTCGCTGGATCCAAGGCCTCACGAGCAAAACTTTCCGAGTATCTATCACTAGCAAAAGCCGCGTTACAACGCGCCGAATTGGCAAATTTGGAGACAATGACGCTCATTCTGGATCATCAATTTGCCTTCCTTCGCGCCTGATAAACTCGACAATCAACCCATGCTTCAAGTTCGTGATTTATGCGTGGATTTTGGGACTCATCGTGCTTTAGACAATCTTTCACTAGAGATTGATGCGGGTGAACTCATTGGAGTAATCGGACCAAATGGAGCCGGAAAAACTAGCTTTATCAAAGCCTTGTGTGGCCGCCTTAACCT
>CAZKHC010000008.1:12971-24687 GCA_964552135.1 uncultured Algimonas sp.
AGCCTTATTATTTTCGATGAGCCAACGGCGGGTATTGATGCCCCTGCCCGTGATACTGTGCATCGTCTTGCCCGCAAGCTCGCCGATGAGGGCAAAGCAGTCATCCTGATAACGCATGAATTGGAACAAGCCGAAGCGCTTTGCGATAAAGTCCTGGTATTGTGCAAAGGCAAAAGACTAGCTTTTGACCCACCAACAGATCTTTTAGAGCGCTATTTTGAAGGGCAGCGCGAAGTCAAAGTCCGTTACTCGACGCCCCCAACCAAAGACATTGCCTCAGTGATGCAATCCTTCGATTTTATACAAGGTGAACTTTCGACAATTTGGGTCGCTATGACACATTCGGATGAAGTGAGTTTCGTATCTACATTTATGAAGGCACTGAAAGGGGATAATAAACTTATTCGCGAAATTAGCGTCCGCAAACCCGGCCTAACGGCTCTCATGCACCGTATTGAGAAAACCGAGCAGTTATTAGCATGATTTACGCCGTTTTTAAAATCATGTGGCTCCGGTTATGGCGAGACAAAGGCGCTCTCATCCTCGCGTTTATATTGCCGGGTTTTATTTTTGCTATTTTTGCTGCGATTTTTTCAAGTGCCTCTGGCGGAAATTTAGACATGCGGGTGTCTCTCGCAACGCTTTCTACAATTGATGAGACGGTTGAGTTTTCTGAGAGTTTGCAAAAAAGCGAGCATTTATCCGTAAGTTTTGACGCAAAATGGACCGAAGCCGACATCGCAGAACGTGTCCGCCTTGGACAAGATGATGTCGGCGTCGTTTTAGTCGGGGATGTTTTTGACTCAGATGACATTTCCATTCGCATCATTCAGGACCCAAGCCGCGAAGTCGCCGCAACCGTTTTAAAAGGTCAATTGCGACAATTACTGTTTACGCAATCGGGTTTTGATAATATCGAAATATTTGAAACCATATCGGCGTTAGGCCGCTCAGAAAACACCAAACTCAAAGACCCCTCTGTTACCTATTATATCGGCGCAACTGCAATCCTGTTTCTCCTCTTTTCCGCAATGCAAGGTGCAGCCATTTCAATTGATGAGCGCAGAAACGGCATCAGCGACCGGTTAATGGTCGGGCCAACTGGAGCCTTTGGGATGCTAGCGGGAAAATTCGTATTCCTGACGCTTATTGGGTTTTTACAAGCTGCAATAATATGCGCCGTTGCCGCGATATTCTTTAAAGTTCCCTTGCAAGCCTCACTACTAGCCGTTTCAATAGCTTGTTTAGGCGCGTCGGTCCTGGCAACAGGATTAGCGCTCTTCATGGCTTCACTTTGTAAAACGCAGGCCCAAATGCATACGGTAAGCACCTTTGCGGTGTTACTGCTTTCGGCGATTGGTGGCTCAATGATACCCCGTTTCATGATGCCCGAGTGGCTACAGAAACTCGGTATCTTGACCCCCAATTTTTGGTCCATCGAAGCCTTCTACGGCGTTTTGGCACGGGGACAATCTATGCTCGACCTGCTACCTGTCTGGGGAGTATTGTTTGGCGGAGGGTTTTTATGTCTCGGCCTAGCGGCAATTGTGTCGCACAAATTGATGAGGGTCTAAGTGGAATTGCCGTCTTCGACAGCTAGATTTTTGAATATGGGGCCCGTCTATGCGGGTCTAATCGCCGGTGCTTGGATGCTTGTTCATGTTTATAGTGTTTTTTTCCACGGTTTAACGGCGCCTATTTGGCAGACAATGGGCTTAATCGCTCTGCAATGCTGGCTTTATACCGGGCTTTTTATCGTGGCGCATGACACCATGCATGGGTCCTTCGCGCCAGGACGAGATCGTATAAATGCCGTCATCGGAACCTCCATTCTTTTTGTTTACGCGGGGTTTAATTGGCGCTCGATGCGAACCGCCCATCATGCTCACCATGATTTTTCCGGCACCGAAAATGATCCAGATTTCAATGCCCGCAACCCAATAGCTTTCTGGCCTTGGTATAAAAAATTCTTCCTGACATATTTCGGATGGCGTCAGTTTGCTATTTTATTTGGATTTACAATTAGCTATCTTTTATTGGGCGCGAATTATTTAAATACGATTGTGATGTGGGCTGTCCCAGCTATTTTATCTTCGGTACAACTCTTTTATTTTGGAACTTACCTAACCCATCGGCATAAGGATGAATTTCCGGACCACCACAATGCGCGGACGAATGAATTCAATTGGCTGGCGTCATTACTATCCTGTTTTCATTTCGGTTATCATCATGAACATCACCTCTTTCCCCACGAACCGTGGTGGCGTCTCCCTAAGCGGAAACGGGAGTTAGGCTCATGAGTTTTTTCGTCAACACCTCTATCGTGATTGGCGGCATCATCGGGATGGAAATATTTGCTTGGGTCATCCACAAATATGTCATGCACGGGCCGGGATGGGGTTGGCATGAAAGCCATCATACAGAGACCGAGGGCCTTTTTGAAAAAAATGACCTTTACGCCGTTGTCTTTAGTTTCATTGCAGCCGGGTGCTTCATCATCGGCTCAATGGGCGTCACATGGCTTTGGTATTTTGGACTTGGCCTGACGATATACGGTATTCTTTACGCTATTGTGCATGACGGCTTGGTACATCGCCGCTTACCATTCCCTAGAAAAGCGCGGGGGAGATATATGAAGCGCCTTGTCCAAGCCCATCGTTTACACCATGCCGCCCACACAAAACATGGCTGTGTCAGTTTTGGCTTTATTTGGGCGCCTGATGTTCGAAGACTGAAAGCCGAGTTAAAGGCAAACATGACGGAACAAGGCCTTTCCCCTAAATCTGAGACTGCGGAATAGATTCATTTGTCTGAAGAATTTGGCCCAAATGATTTGATTGCCTGTTATCGCCGTGGCGTTTTCCCAATGGCGGATACCCGCGAGGATGATTTTTTCTTTCTTGTTGAACCCAAGCAACGCGGCATTCTGCCATTAGACGCGCTTCATATTTCAAAATCTATGGCCAAATTCCGAAAAAAAACGACCTTTACTGTCACGATAAACCGTGAGTTTTCCGCTGTTATTGATGCCTGCGCATCAAACCATGACGGAACTTGGATAAGCCACACCATTCAACGACTCTACTCCGAGCTTCACGCACAAGGACAAGCCCATAGTTTAGAAGTGTGGGATGGTCCTGCCCTCGTCGGAGGGCTTTACGGCGTGACGCAGGGACGCGCCTTTTTCGGTGAAAGCATGTTTTCCAAACAAACCAATGCATCAAAACTCGCGCTTATCCACCTAGTGGAACATTTGATATCGCGGGAATTTATTTTGTTAGACACCCAATTTCTGACGGATCACCTGAAATCGATGGGAGCAATCGAAATCCCGCAAGCGGAATATCTCAAAAAATTGAACTCGGCTTTGAAAGATGATGCTCGTTTCGATTAAGCTGTTTGTTGACCTCTGAGCAGAGATTGCACAAAAGGTTCAAATGAAACATATTGCCCCCCTCCTCTTATCAATCACCGCTATATCGGCCTGTCAGCCGCAATCCGGTTCAAATTCGGCAACGACAGCGTCGGCAGCGGAGGCCTTTGCTAGCACTTACGTGCCCAAGCCAGATCCCGATATATTACTACGAAATGCGACACTTATTGACGGCGTTAGTGATGAATTTCGCAAAGGAGACTTACTGGTTTCTAACGGAAAGATCGCATTTGTAGGGTCTGGTGAAATCCCTGACGGGGTTACAGAGCTTGACCTTGATGGCCGATTTCTTACTCCCGGTATAATCGACATTCACTCTCACCTTGGAAATTATCCTTCGCCCGGCGTTCATGCTCACGGTGATGGGAATGAAGTGACAAGCCCTATTACATCCGAAGTTTATGCGGAGCACGGAATATGGCCACAAGATCCCGGTTTTGATGAAGCTCTACAGGGAGGAGTGACCACCCTTCATGTTTTACCAGGCTCAGCTAACCTCTTTGGCGGCCGCGGTGTCACACTTAGAAATGTTCCTTCTCGTACTGTGCAAGGCATGAAATTTCCAGAAGCTCCTTATACATTGAAAATGGCTTGTGGGGAAAATCCAAAACGGGTCTATGGCAGCAAAGGCGGCCCGGGCTCTCGTATGGGAAATGTTGCTGGTTATCGGACAAATTGGATTCGCGCGGAAGGTTATAAAAAGAAACGCGATAATGGCGGAGATTTTGAACGCGATCTGCAACTGGAAACTTTGGCGGATGTACTTGACGGAAAAATTCTCGTCCAAATGCATTGCTACCGCGCAGATGAGATGGTCCAAATCCTCGATATTGCAAAAGAGTTTAATTACAAAGTGGGGACATTCCACCATGCCGTTGAAGCTTATAAAATTGGAGACTACCTTAAAGATAGTGATACTTGCGCGGCGATGTGGGCGGATTGGGGCGCGTTCAAAATGGAGAGTTTTGACTACATCAATGAGAATGTTCCCTTTGTCCACGCAGCCGGCGCCTGCGCAATGATCCATTCTGATGACCAGAATAATATCCAACGTCTTAATCAAGAAGTGGCTAAGACCTGGGCCGACGGCAATCGAGCGGGATTGGATATTTCAAAAGCGGAGGCATGGAAGTGGCTGTCTACTAATCCTGCGAAAGCCCTCGGAATTTTAGAGGAAACCGGCACATTAGAAGCCGGAAAGCGGGCGGATCTTATAATCTGGGATGGCGACCCTTTCTCGACTTACTCCCGGCCCGCAACAGTCATGGTCGATGGAGCCGTTTTATTTGACAAATCCACCGGATTAAAACCGAAGAGCGATTTCCGCCTAGGTTATGCCGATCTGACGGAGGAAGCGAAATGAGACTTTTATTCCTCGCCGCAACGGCATTCGCTCTTTCCTCTCCAGCTTACGCCCAAACGATCTTCTTAGATGATGCGACCGTCGTGAAAAAAAATGGCGCACAAGCAAAGACTGACATCATTATTGAAGACGGAGTCATACAGAGACGCGGTACAAAGTTAATAGCACCGGAAGGCGCAAAAACAATCACAGGCGGTTGGGTCACACCGGGACTTTTCGCATCGATGTCATCCTTAGGACTGACAGATATAGGCTCGGCAGGTCCAGGTAATGACGTCGCCTCTGAAGAATCTGAAACCAATGTGTCCGAATACGCGGCGGATAGTTTTAATCCTCGTTCTATTCATATTGGCAATGTCCGCCAGCATGGCATTACTCATGCCGTCATCGCCCCGCGCAGCGGTGGCCATAGCATATTTGCTGGCACAGGCGCGGTTATTTCTTTAACGGGCGAATTTGACTCCGTCATTGACCCTGAAGCCTTCGTAATGATTGACCTCGGCGAAACCGGGACAATTCGTGCAGGTGGATCACGTGCGGCGGCAATGTCCCAACTTCGTGCCGCCATTGAAGACGCTGAAGGCTTCTTCAAACGCTATGCTGATTCAGCGGATGGTGGTGATGTATTGTCTCGACAAGACGCAAAGGCTTTCGCCCGCGCAGTCAATGGCGACATACCTCTCCTTATTCGGGTTAATCGCGCTGCAGACATCATGCGATTGATTGATATAAAATCCAAAAACCGTTCTCTTGATATGATTTTAATCGGTGCAGCGGAATCTTGGGAGATAGCGGACAACATCGCAGATGCAAATATTCGTGTTATTATGGACCCTTTAAAAAATTTACCCGACTCTTTCGAAAGCGTTGGATCAAGATTAGACAATGTCATTTTCCTAGAAAAAGCTGGAGTAGATTACGCGATTTCAAATCTGGGTGCGCTAGGGGTTACTAAACCCGCGACTTTGGCGCAGCATGCAGGTGCCGCTGTCGTAGAAGGTTTGACATGGGAGCAAGCCTTTAGAGCGATATCTACCATTCCCGCGCGCTGGTTTGGCGTAAAACATGACTCGTTGGTTGTGTGGGATGGGGATCCAATGGAGGTAACCTCCGCACCCCTTGCTATGACAATCGACGGAGCACCACAATCGATGACATCACGGCAGAAAGCGCTACGTGATAGATATAATCCGCTAACGGACGACGAAAGGTCGTATAAATACCGTTAAACGGCCTATTTGAATCACCTCATTTTCGTGCCGCGTAGGCCGCTTGACGTGAGACGCGCTAAGCCTATGTTGCGGCAAATTAACATTGGGTCCGCGGATGTCCGTGCACCAACTCAGAAACGAGACATTTTGAGCGACATATCCAAACCCGAAGAGATTGATGCAGACGCAAAGATTGATGTGACGTTCACGGAACTTGGGCTGGACCCAAAAATCCTAAGGGCTCTCGATGATTTGGGCTATGTCACGCCGACTCCCATCCAAGCGAAGGCTATTCCTGCCGCCCTCCAACAACGTGACGTGCTTGGAATTGCTCAGACAGGCACAGGTAAGACCGGCGCATTTACGCTTCCAACCATGCATAAGCTTGCAAAGGGCCGCGCACGGGCTCGTATGCCGCGCTGCGTCATCGTCTGCCCAACCCGCGAACTTGCCGCACAGGTCGCTGAGGACGTTGAGAACTACGGCAAATATCTCAAACTCGAAATGGCACTTCTAATTGGCGGTGTGTCATTTGCTGAGCAAGACCGTAAACTAATGAAGGGTGTTGATATTTTAATCGCGACACCTGGCCGCCTCATTGATCAATTCGAGCGCGGAAAAATATTGATGACCGGCGTTCAAACTCTGATTGTTGATGAAGCTGACCGTATGCTCGATATGGGTTTCATTCCAGACATCGAGAAAATTTTCGATATGACCCCGTTCACGCGACAGGTTCTCTTTTTCTCCGCGACAATGCCGAATGAGATTAAACGCCTCGTCGATCAATTCTTACACCAACCTGTCAGCATTCAAATTGCCCGAAAGAATATGACGGCCAAAACAGTCGCGCAGCGCATTGTCAGAATGCCCTCATCCGATGCCAAACAGAAACGAACGGCACTGCGCTGGATTATCGACAAAGAAAATGTCGATAATGGGATCATTTTCTGCAATCGAAAGCGCGATGTTGATATCGTCGCCAAATCTTTGAATGTACATGGCCATGACGCTGCGCCAATTCACGGCGATCTCGCGCAGAGCCTTCGAACCGAAACATTGAACCGTTTCAGAAATGGTGAAATTAAATATCTTGTTGCATCCGACGTAGCGGCGCGCGGCTTGGATGTCCCGACAGTCAGCCATGTTTTCAATTATGATGTACCGAACCATTCTGAAGATTATGTCCATAGGATAGGCCGTACGGGACGCGCGGGCCGTAAAGGCGATGCTATTATGCTCGTCGCGCGCCTGGATGAGAAAAACTACAATGACATCTTAAATCTCATTAAAGTCAAAGAGATTGAAGAATTAGAAATTCCTGGCATCGAGGACTTCCCAAAGGATGCTGGCCGTAAACGCCGCGGCGGCCGTGATGGCGGCAAAGGCCGTGGCCGAAGAGACAGTCGCCATGGAGGGCGCAATCGCGGACAACGCGACGATGGTTCTTATCACGACAATAGTGTTTCGACAGAAAAGGTCTCTAAAAAGCCAGCTCAAAAAGGAAATAAAAATACTAAATCTGCGAGCGCAGCACCAGAAAAAGAAGCAAAGAAACCCCTAGAGCGCCGCCGCTCCGCGCCGCGCCGTCGCGCTGCCCCCGGAAGAGACAAACCAAAACCGGAAACAGTTTCCACGGAAAAAACCGAAGAGACGTTTTGCGAGGAAAAATCAAAGCGAAATAGGTCACGTCGTCGCGCCGCGCCCAAAAGGCCTTCAACCAAGACTGAAGAGAAAGAGGCGCCAAAAAGCCAAACCCGTTCAGAAAAACCCGCAAAATCGATTAAGAATTCCAAAACGAAGCCTAGGACCAAAAAGTCACAACCGAAGATATCAGCATCAAAGAAACCAAAGAAAAATACATCAAAGTCAAAAGGGAAAACCCCCTTTGGAGACGACGTCCCTGATTTTCTTAAATTTTAAGCTGGCTCTTTTTCTGCTCGCAGGACGACGGCGTCCAAGGCGTCATAAATTTCATCAAGCACTGGATCCGTTTCTTGGGTCAAACAATGACCAGACCCTGGGATGGCAATGGAAACGCAATCCAACATCCGTTTATCGCAGACTTCCTTATTAATGTCTGTCTCAACAAATTTATCTAACTCCGCATGTATCATTGTGACAGGTTTTTTCAGAGACTCGGGATATCCAGATTGAAGTACGAATTCACTGCTACCGAAGAAATGACGCCCCCAACTAAATGTCACACCACCAACTCGTTGCTCCGGTTTCAGCGTAAAAATAGCGTCTCGCATCGGCAATCGTTTGGGAGATGAAGCACAATGCTCAATCCCGACTTGTAAGAGGTTTCCTTCACTATAGGGCTTCCAATCTGTTTCCCCAGGTAGATAACGCTTATCTTTACCTAATAAATCCCCGGCTTTGAGGAGACGCAGGGCCTCTTCAAAACTCGTCTCACCCGCCTTTGGACGAAGAGCCGGCGCTAAGAGTAAAAGTCCGTCCACCAAATCAGGATGTTCACCGCCAACCCGAAAGGCGACATGCCCACCAAAAGACATCCCCATTAAGATAACAGGCCTATCCTCCGGCAAATCTAACTTCTGAAGGAATAAGGCCACGTCATTTGAGTAAATTTTGAAATCTTTTATGAATAGTTTTTCGGGTTGGTTCGCACGCGCACGATCTGAACCTCCCTGTCCGCGCAAATCAAACCCAATAACATGATAACCTCGGGCCGCAATTTTCCCGACTTGTTCTCCATACATAGACATCGTCGCCGTATAACCTGGGATCATAACAACGGTCGCGCGAGCAGAGCCAGAATTTCCAGTCTGTCCGAAGCGCATTTTCACGCCGTCTGCACTCGTAAACTTTCCCCATTTCCAATCTTGAGGCATATCGGGAATGACAAATTTTCTTACTTGAGCACGATAATCTGCACTGACTTCATAAGGCTCATATGATTTTTCAGGCCATGCAAAAAAAGCAATTATTGCAATCAGCATTAATCCCAAAACGATGAAAACGAACTGCTTCATGATTTCGTCTCGTCATATTCATGGGTTTCCGACCAAACTGCTGTTTTAGCCAGAGAGCCATGCCAGGCGGCGAGTTTTGGTGCCGCCGTCCTCCAATCAATATGCCCTGCACGGTAGTCCGCATAATCCAAGGCGCAAACAATTGCGATGTTGCCATATGTCCAGTCTTCACCAAGCCAAGGACTAATTTTCTCCAGCGTCGTCAATGAACTGCTTATAGCCTGTTCGTGCCGCGCGATCATTTCATCCCAATGGAGTTCTGGAGGCCGAACGACTTCCATTCGATAATTATAAACCGCGTCAGACAGACCATCACCCAAAGCATGTTGCCAAAGCTGAATATATCGCGCGTGCCCTTCCGCGGGAAGCAATGGCGTGTCCCTTAGGCTATCCAAATATTCGCAAATAACAGGACTATCAAAAAGGAACTGCCCGGGTTGCCATTCTAAAGCTGGAATTTTCCCCAGAGGGTTATCACCCGCAATATACCCATTCGCTCCGTCTTTTTCCGGCAAGCATTCCTCTAAAGAAATTCCAGATAAACGGGCCAATATCATCACCTTCCTAGCATAGGGAGAGATTGGAGAGCAAATTAGTTTCATGAGTAATCCTTACAACGACTATTTATTCCCATTCAATCGTTCCGGGTGGTTTAGACGTCACATCATAAACAACGCGGTTCACGCCGCGGACTTCGTTGATAATGCGAGTTGCCGTCTCGCCAAGGAACTCATGGCTGTAAGGATAATAATCGGCCGTCATCCCGTCAGTTGATGTGACAGCCCGCAGCGCGAGAACAAAATCATATGTCCGACTATCCCCCATCACGCCGACCGTCTGCACGGGCAAGAGCACAGCAAACGCTTGCCATATCTCATTATAAAGCCCGTGCTTCTTGATTTGATCAAGATAGATTGCGTCGGCTTCCCGTAAGATATCAAGGCGCGATTTTGAAATCTCGCCAGGGCACCGGATAGCGAGCCCCGGTCCCGGGAAAGGATGACGCTCAACGAAGTCACTGTGCAAACCTAGCTCACGGCCCAAGGCTCTCACCTCATCTTTGAATAATTCGCGCAAGGGCTCGACCAGTTTCAAATCCATACGTTCCGGCAAACCACCAACATTATGGTGAGATTTGATTGTGACTGACGGACCACCGTCAAAAGAGACAGATTCAATCACATCAGGATAGAGCGTCCCTTGAGCGAGGAACTTGGCTCCGCCCACTTTTTTAGCTTCACGTTCAAAAATGTCGATGAAAGTTCCGCCAATGATTTTTCGTTTCTTTTCAGGGTCTTTGACCCCCTGAAGTAATGTCAAAAACTCATCCCCAGCATCCACATGGATAAGGTTGATATCGTAATGATCACGAAACAAGGCCGTGACCTGATCGCTCTCGCCTTTACGCATCATTCCCGTATCTACATAGACGCAGGTCAGTTGATCACCGATGGCCTCATGTATCAACACGGCGGCAACAGAACTATCCACGCCGCCCGATAACCCGCAAATGACCTTGCCATCGCCAACCTGATCCCGAACCGCTTGAATCATTTCGTCTTTAAAAGACGCCATGCTCCAATCGCCTTTAAATCCAGAAATATCATGCGTGAAGTTAAGGAGCATCTTGGCACCATTTGGCGTGTGCACGACCTCTGGGTGATATTGAACGCCGTAATATTTGCGGACCTCATCAGCGATGGCCGCATAAGGCGCATTGGGTGAAACACCGATAATTTCAAACCCATCTGGCAGCGCGCTAACACGGTCACCATGACTCATCCACACTTCTTCACGGTCCGACAAGCCTTTGAAAAGTGGACTACTGCCTGAGGTGTCTACAAATGCCCGGCCAAACTCTTGCTCATCCGAGCTTTCCACCGCCCCGCCGAGCTGCGCGCACATGGTTTGCTGACCGTAACAAATACCCAGGATGGGCACACCGGTCGCCCAAACGGCCTCATGCGCACGCGGTGTACCAATGCCCGTCACGGAACTTGGACCTCCTGAGAGGATAATTGCGCGCGGCGCAAACGCCTTTAGAAAATCTGCATTAATTTTATTGAAGGGATGAACCTCGGAATAGACGCCACTTTCCCTGACGCGGCGTGCAATCAGCTTCGTGACCTGTGAACCGAAATCAATGATAAGAAGTTTTTCATGTTCTTTTACAATGTCTTCTCGGGTACTGTTCACGTCGTTTTCTCCATAACGGCAAAGAAAAAGCCATCTGTATTCGTTGAAGCTGGACTGAGCGTAAGCGTACAGCCATCAGCAGACCATGGTTTGGGCGCATCTACACCGAAGCGGTCTTCCCAGACCTCACCCGCAGAGAGTAATGTGAAGTTTTTGTCGCGCTCGAGAAAGGCATAGACCTGTGCCTCATTCTCGGCGGCCAACACTGAGCAGGTGACGTAGAATAAATACCCGCCCGGTTTCACGAAATGCTTCGCCTCGTCTAAAACTTTAACTTGCTCTTGCATACGCCGTCCGAGCGCATCCTCTGTCAGGCGCCATTTTGCATCAGGTTTGCGCCGCCATGTCCCAACGCCTGTACAAGGCGCATCGACTAGCACGCGGTCCATAGAACCGCGCAAGTTATTCAGGCTCTTGGCTGGCGGTTGCACGACTTTTATGATGCTCGCCCCTGCTCGAGCCGCGCGCTCATAGGTCGGCGCTAAGCGGCGTTTATCAATATCAAACGCATGGA
>CAZKHC010000009.1:0-8483 GCA_964552135.1 uncultured Algimonas sp.
GTGATAAGCAATCGGGTGAGCGCCGCGAGAAAACGGAATGGCACCGCGTTGCTGTATTTGGTGAAGGTCTCGTTGGGGTCATTGAGCGTTATGTCAAAAAGGGCTCCAAGCTTTACATCGAAGGTAAGCTGCAAACGCGGAAATGGCAGGACCGAGATGGCAATGACAAATATACAACTGAAGTCGTGTTGCAGGGGCCCGGCACTACGCTCACTATGCTCGATAGTGCAGGTAGCCAAGGCGGCGGTGGTCGTTCTGGTGGCGGCGGCGGAGGTTATAACCAAGACCGAGGCGGATACGGCAATATGGATCAAGGCGGCGGCTCTCGAAGCGCGTCTACTATGGAAGGGCCAAAAGGCGACTTCGATCTGGATGACGAAATTCCGTTTTAGGGGGCTTTGCTGACTGCCTTATTTATGGCTACGAGCGGCAAGGCGAATATCAGATTTTAGGGGGTTATACTTAGTGGTATGATGCCCTTATTTTATGGAAAATTGGACCTCTCATCCGTCATTCACATTTTTTATCATATTCTTCCAAGGATTACGCAGCGAGAGACGTCTTATAAATAAGAGTGTCAGATGCCGACATCTTGTGGGGTATTTGGCGGCTTCATGCTCTTGTGTTAGTACGACGTAACAACAAAGGTGAAGATGTGACGGGTATTTCCTCTCAGACGCGATTGCTAAACGCAGTTCTGGCTGACCCACGCAATTACCAAATTTCAGTTTTATCGACGCTTATACTTTTGGGTCTGTTTCATTACGGATTTCACCTTCCATGGTGGCATGTCGTTGGTTGCGTCGGCGCGACGCTGACGACACAGTTTGTGGCTGATAAGATTATCAAACGCCCCTTTGATCCGCGTAGCCCGCTTATTTCTGCGCTTTCGCTGACACTTCTCTTGCGCACTGGGTCGGTAACACTGTCTATTGCGGCTGGCGTCATTGCGATTGCGTCGAAATATGTCATCCGGTGGCGGGGTAAGCATATTTTCAATCCAGCCAATTTCGGGCTTGTTATACTCTCGCTTGGTTTTACGGCCGCTTGGATATCCCCTGGGCAGTGGGGCCAGGCGACACTCTTTGCACTTTTGCTGCTGGCGTTAGGCGGCGTTGTGACAGGTAAAGCGAAACGCTGGGACGTCTCTCTGTCACTGTTGGGGTTTTACGCCGCGCTTATTTTTGGCCGCGCTATTTGGCTAGGCGACCCGCTAGCAATCCCGGTGCATCAAATGCAATCTGGGGCTTTGCTTATCTTCGCCTTCTTTATGATTTCCGACCCGAAAACCACGCCCGACTCGCGTTTGGGCCGCGTCATATTTGCAGCGCTCGTCGCGACTGTCGGATTTTCCATTCAATTTGCAATGTATAATGCGGCAGGAATTATTCTGGCGCTTATCCTCTGTGCGCCAATCGTACCTTTCATTGACCGCTTCCTGCCATCGAGCAGGTACCATTGGCCAACTCAATTCACCCTTTTTCCTTCAACGAAGACTGGAGATTATCATGAAACTCTCACACCTGCTGAGTAGCGCGCTAGCGCTAGGCGTTCTAACGGCGGCCACATCGGCGCAAGCTTTCTGCGGTTTTTATGTCGCCAAGGCTGGAACGGATTTATTCAATGAAAGCTCCAAAGTCGCGCTCGTGCGAGATAAAGACCGTACCGTCATTACGATGGCGAATGATTACCAAGGTGACTTAACGGAATTTGCCATGGTTATTCCGGTGCCAACCGCAATTACCCGAGAGCAGGTCCATATAAGTAACCCCGCATTACTTAAGCACTTGGATGCTTATACTGCGCCGCGTTTGGTGGAATATTTTGATAATGATCCGTGTCAACAGAATCTAAGGTTTCGAGATAGAGCAGAAAGCGCAGCGGCAGAAACAGTCATTGTGACAGGTAGTCGAAAAATACGTGCGAAATCACTCGGCGTAACAATAGAAGATGAATTCACCGTGGGTGAATATGACATCCAGCTTCTCTCCGCCGAGCAATCTGACGGCTTGATGACCTATCTCGATGAAAATGGATATCAGGTCCCAGACGGCGCGGGACGTATCCTTGGTAGTTATATCAAACAGGATATGAAGTTCTTCGTCGCCAAGGTGAATTTGGACGAACAATCAAAAACAGGAAATGAATTCCTCCGTCCAATTGCTGTCGCTTATGAGAGTCCGAAATTCATGCTGCCTATTCGTTTGGGAACTTTGAATGCGCGCGGTGATCAGGACCTTTTTGTCTATGCGCTGACCCGCGAGGGCCAAGTCGAGACGACGAATTATCGGACGCAGAAAATTCCGTCAGGGCAGGAGCTGCCTGTTTATATCAAAGATGAATTTCCTGATTTTTATAAGAGTATGTATAAAACCGCTGCCAAGCGCGACGGCGGGCATGGCGTCTTTATGGAATATGCCTGGGATATGGGTTGGTGTGACCCTTGCGCCGCTGACCCGCTAAGCCGCGAGGAATTACAGGAGCTAGGGGTCTTTTGGTTGAATCAGGGCCAAGGTAACCAGAAGCCGCAATTCCGCCGCCCATCACCTGCGCAAAATGTCTTTGTGACACGGCTGCATGTGCGTTATGACGCCAAGAGCTTCCCCGAAGATCTGAAATTTAAGACCACTGGGAATAAGGAAAATTTCCAAGGCCGTTACGTGCTGCGTCATGCCTTTGAGGGCGAAATGAGATGCGAGGCCGCGAAAGACTATAAAAAAATGGTAAATGAGCGCCGCGAAAAAGAAGTAAAAACCCTCGCAAATCTCACCGGTTGGGACCGCAAAGATATTTGGGCTGATATCGAAGACGCGGGCAAGGGCGTTAAATTTGAGATCAAGGACGACGGCGATGACAGAGGTCCAAAGTGGTGGAAAGACCTCTGGGATGACGAATAGGCTTATCCTGCAGGGATAACCGCACAGGCGACGCGCGGTCCTGCTGCGCCGCTTGGCTGGCTTGTGTAATCATCTGCGCCTGCGTGGATGATGAGAGCCGTTCCGTCGCTATCCATGAGTGCTGGTAGGCTGCCTGTTGTCAGATTGACTTTCCCGTTCGTGACTTCAAACCTTCCGGTGCCGTCTGAGGCAACATTCACATTCATCATATCGCCTGCATGCTGCCCGTGAGCAACGTCCTCTGGATTATAATGCCCACCCGCGCTTTTAAAATTTGGAGCGTCACAGCGGCCAAATTCGTGGAAATGCATCGCGTGTGAGCCAGGTGTTAGACCTTCGACGGAGACATCCAAATCAACGCCGGCTTTCTCAAGAGGGGTGATGTCAATTTTACCGATTTCTTCGCCATCTGCATTCATAATAGGAAAGCTAAAAGTCCGACTTTCTGTTTCGGACTTGGAACAAGCTCCTAGCGCGATAGTGACGACGGTAAGCGCTGAAATTATTAGGTTTTTTCTCATTTTTTCTCTCCGACAAAATAGGGCGAATTAATTGAATGCATATCAGCAAAGTGCTACACTTTGAAGCATATTTTAAGCTTGCCGAATCGAGTGCTGAATGGCCGACGAGACTGACATTCCGGAAGACGAAAATGAGCGTCCAGCGCCCATCCCCGAAGAGGGTGTGTCGCCCATAACGATTGAGGAGGAGATGAAACGCTCCTATCTCGATTATGCCATGTCGGTTATTGTTTCGCGCGCCATTCCGGATGTACGCGATGGTCTGAAACCCGTGCATCGTCGTATCCTTTATTCGATGCATGAAAACGGTTTTACGCGTCAGAAGCCATTTATGAAATGCGCACGCGTCGTCGGTGATGTGATGGGTAAATATCACCCACATGGTGATAGTGCGATTTATGATGCTCTGGTGCGAATGGCGCAGAATTTCTCCATGCGGCTGCCCCTTCTGCAAGGCCAAGGCAACTTTGGGTCTGTTGATGGGGATTCCCCGGCTGCTATGCGATATACGGAAGTTAGGATGGATTATCCTGCCGCCGCTTTGCTCGAAGACATCGAGAAGAATACAGTCAATTTTCAAGATAATTACGACGGCAAAGAACAAGAGCCGGTTGTCTTGCCCGCAAAGTACCCAAATATCCTCGTCAATGGTGCTGGCGGTATCGCGGTAGGTATGGCCACAAACATTGCACCGCACAACCTAGGTGAGGTGATTGAGGCCACGCTTGCGCTAATGGAAAATGGGCTACTGAGCGATGAAGAACTGCTAGAGATCATTCCGGGGCCTGATTTTCCAACAGGCGGTTTGATCATGGGCCGTTCGGGCGCACGCCAAGGCGTTATGACGGGGCGCGGCTCGGTGACGGTTCGTGCCAAAACATCTATCGAAGAAATTCGAAAAGACCGTTTTGCAATTATTGCGACAGAATTGCCCTTTCAGGTAAATAAAGCGAACCTTCAAAAGAAGATTGTATCACTTGTCGGCGAAAAGAAGATTGATGGCATTTCCGCCGTCCGGGATGAATCCGACCGGAATGGGATGCGGCTTGTAGTCGAATTGAAGCGCGATGCAGTGCCAGAAGTCGTGCTAAATCAGCTCTTCCGCTACACGCCGATGCAGCAGAATTTCAGCTCTAATATGCTTGCGTTGAACGGCGGGAAGCCCGAACAAATGAGTGTTCGCCAGATGCTCGAGGCGTTCATCTATTTCCGTGAAGATGTTATTGCGCGTCGTACAAAATTTGATTTGAGCAAAGCTCGAGACCGCGCTCATATTCTTGTTGGGCTTGCAACGGCAGTTGCCAATATTGACGAGATTATCAAAATTATTCGTTCATCTGCGAACCCAAAAGAAGCCCGTGAGAAATTGACTGCGCGGACATGGCCAGCTCAAGATATGGGGGCCTTAATTAAATTAATTGCTGACCCTCGTTCACGCCTCATGGAAGACGGGAGTATTCAGCTTACGGAAGAACAAGCGCGAGCAATTTTGGATTTACGACTTCTGAAACTGACCCAATTGGGGATGGATGAAATCACTAAAGAAGCTGAAGAGCTCGCGGCGAAAATCACGGATCTATTGGATATTCTGCGTAGCCGCGCGCGGGTTCAGGCGATAATTTCGTCAGAACTATCTGAAATTAAAGAAAAATATGCCACACCGCGTCGCTCTGTCTTCACAGAAGGCGGCCTCGACTTCGAAGACGAAGATCTAATTGCTGTCGAAGATATGGTAGTGACTGTCACGGCCGCGGGCTATGTGAAGCGTACACCGCTGGACACATATCGGGCGCAGCGGCGCGGCGGTAAAGGCCGTGCTGGCATGTCGATGAAGGATGAGGATTACGTTACAACCGTGTTTGTCGCGACGACTCACACACCCGTCCTGTTTTTCTCTTCCATTGGGATGGCGTATAAGCTCAAAGTCTGGAAACTGCCGCCTGGCGGTCCAAATACGCGCGGTAAGGCCTTGGTAAATCTGCTGCCCTTACAACAGGGCGAAACGATTAATTCCATTATGGCTTTGCCAGAGGATGAAGAGAGCTGGGCAGATTTGGATATTATGTTTGCCGCACGCTCCGGCGGGGTTCGCCGCAATAGTCTTTCAGACTTCACCCGCGTCAACCGTAACGGCAAGATCGCGATGAAGCCGGGTGAAGGCGACGGAATTGTCGATGTTCGCGTTGTAACGGAAGATGACGATCTGATGCTCACTACAGCAAAAGGGAAAGCCATCCGTTTCCGTACAACGGATGTTCGCCGTTTTGTTGGCCGAACTTCTTCGGGTGTTCGAGGTATTAAGCTTGCTGATGGAGATGAAGTGATTTCGATGGCAGTTCTACGTCATGTCGATATCGAAACAGATGAAGCCCGCGCCTATATGAAGCATGCAAATGCTATGCGCCGCGCACTTGGCGATGATACTGCAGAGGACGCAGATGATGCAGATGTTGAAACGTCAATCAATGAAGAGCGTCTTGGGTTCCTGCAGGCGAATGAACAATTCTTGCTAACGCTCGCCGACGATGGCCTAGGGAAGCGTAGCTCTTCCTATGATTATCGCTGTATGAATCGCGGCGGGCAGGGCGTGACAGCGCAAAATCTGGATCGCGGCAAAAAGGCCGATGATGCGAAACTTGTGCGTTCCATGAGTATTGAAGAAGATAATCAGTTAATGATTGTCACCGATGGAGGCCAGCTCATACGCTGTCCTGTTCGAAATATCTCCATTGTTTCCAGAAGTGCCCGAGGCGTGACGGTTATCCGTGTCAAAGAGGGCGAAAGTGTTGTCAGTGTTGGGCGTATTCAGGAAAATGAGGAAGAGGAAACCGCCGAGGAAGGCGGGCCAACGGGTGACACTGGAAATGAAGGTAATCCTGACGCATAGCTAGTGAATATTATAATCTAAAAGAGGAGTGTTTTGATGTTGAAGTTAAACAAGTTTCTTTTGGGGGCAGTCGGTCTGGCTCTGTTTATTTCTGGCTGCGCGACGACAAGTTCACCTGATGACTTAGGTAAATTAGAATATACGGGATTTTCTGAAAAATCAGACGGTACGACCTATCAATCCGTAATGGGGCTCAGCTGCCCGGCCGAAATAGACGGTATGACTCGAGGGTCGGCGGTGGTTTACAATGAGGGCGGGACGGACGTTAGCTGTAATTATGTCGATGAAGACCGAGTTTTTACGACCTATCTTAGCCGATACTCCGATGACACCCTGACCAATAACTTCCGAAGCTCTCAATATCACCTTGAAAACCGATTGACGCCTGAAGGTTATGTTTTTGATGAAGAGCTTTCCGATAGCTGCTCATCCAAAAGCATTGATACGGCATCCCTTTTGTCCGGGCTTTCCGGGATTTTATCAGGCGAGGCGACGCGAAATGAAATCACAATCAGTCCTTCGCCCAGTGCGGTCTATGTCACAAATGACAGCATGAGCTTAGTGGTAGTGGAAGAGATGTTCGAGAAGGAATTTTTTAAGGTCAGATTTACGGGCCCGTATAGCGGCGCGAGTTCTGTTGAAGGAACGTGCAAGCTTATTCGTGATACCTTTCTTTCAATCCAGCAGGACGTTAAAGAAAATAGAGGCATAGAGCTTTCCGACGATGATAAGCTATTGAAACTCTTGAATTCGAAAAGTGAGAGTTAAACGATTATTTTTCAAAATTCAGGTGGTGTATAAAACCTGTGACTGGCAATTAATTTCTCGCTCTGTTAGCCAATGTCTAGAGGGAGGGGTTTATGTCTTACCGATTTATAGTCTGTGGTCTTCTCGCAACTGGTGTTCTGACCGCCTGTACCGGGACTAAGATAGACTCGGAAACACATTACTCCGCCGAGATAATCCGAGATGATTATGGTATCCCGCATATTTATGGGAAGACGGATGCGGATGCCGTTTATGGCATGATTTATGCGCAAGCCGAGGATGATTTTCCTCGTGTTGAACGCAATTATGTTTGGGCCACGGGGCGCCTAGCAGAGGTCCAAGGGGAAGAGGCTTTGTTCTCGGATTTACGGGCGCGTCTTTATATGACCGTTGATGAGGCAAAAGCTGCATATAACGGCGCTCCGGCGCAGCTCCGGTCACTTTGTGATGCTTGGGCAGCGGGCTTAAATGACTATCTATCCGATCATCCCGACACTACCCCGGAACTCCTGACGCGGTTTGAACCCTGGATGCCGATGTTCTTTTCCGAAGGGTCAATCGGCGGAGATATCGAACAGATTCCGCTGGCAGGAATTCAGGCATTCTATGGAAATGATATTCCATCTCCAGCTATTCCTGACGAAGCCGCAAAGCGCCTCAAGGATTTAGAAGAACCCAAAGGTTCCAATGGGATAGCTCTATCAGGTGATCTTACGCGTAGCGGTGACGCTATGCTGCTCATCAACCCGCACACGAGTTTTTATTTCAGGCCTGAAATCCATGTTGTGAGCGAAGATGGCCTAAATGCTTATGGCGCTGTGACATGGGGGCAATTCTTCGTTTATCAGGGGTTTTCCGAACATAATGGATGGATGCACACATCTACATATGTCGATTTTATCGATGAGTTTGAGGAAAGCGTTTTTGAGTCGGATGGCGAATTGAAATACCTCTATGGCAAAGAGATTCGACCCGTCGAGGTCGGGGAAGTTACGCTTAAATATCGTGACGGCGAGGGTGTGTCCGAACGCGCATTTCCCACTTACCGAACCCATCATGGCCCTATCACCCATGTGAATGCCGAAGGACAATGGGTGGCGACAAAAATAAATTGGGATCCGGTCAACGCTTTGCAGCAAAGTTTTCAGCGAACGAAAACAAAGAACCATTCTGAATTCCGCGAAATGATGGATATTCGGACGAACTCGTCGAATAACACAGTCTATGCGGATCGAGACGGGACGATCGCTTATTATCATGGCAACTTTGTTCCAAAACGCGATCCGCAATTTGACTATTCGCGTCCTGTTGATGGCAGTGATCCGCGAACCGATTGGCAGGGCGTTCATGAGGTAGATGACGTTATTACAATTACCAATCCTGAAAATGGTTGGATTCAAAATGCAAATT
>CAZKHC010000009.1:8583-13594 GCA_964552135.1 uncultured Algimonas sp.
GATGACGTTATTACAATTACCAATCCTGAAAATGGTTGGATTCAAAATGCAAATTCGACGCCTTTTACGGCCGCTGGTGAAAACAGCCCGAAACGTGACAATTATCCTGCTTATATGGCGCCTGATAAGGAGAATTTTCGGGGGGTGCATGCCGTTCGCTTGTTAGAAAAAGCAGGTGATATGACAATCGAGAGTATGATTGATCTTGCCTATGATCCGGTCCTACCTGCCTTCGAGGTTTTGCTACCAAGTTTATTGGAAGCTTATCAAAACTCCAATCGTGATCCGGCTTTGGAGTCGCGAATTCTTACGTTCAGGAATTGGGATTATAAAACCCAAGCCGCGTCTGTACCCATGTCATTAGCCCATTTCTACGGAATGGAGATATTGCAAAATGCGAAACGTCCTCGAAAAGGCATGAGCCGGATGGAGCTTTTTGTCCACATGGCGACAGATGCCAGCGATGCTGAACAACTCGCTTTATTTTCTGCTGCCGTGAAAAAACTGGAAGACGATTATGGGAATTCGAATATCGCCTGGAGCGTTATCAATCGCTACCAACGTCTAACCGGAGATATAGTGCAACCGCATGACGATACAAAGCCAAGCGTTCCTGTTGGAATGGCGTCGGGACGGTGGGGCGCACTTGCCGCTTATGGCGCGAGACAGTCCAACGGATCAAAAAAACTCTACGGATATCGTGGAAACAGCTTTGTCGCCGTTGTCGAATTTGGCGATAAGGTGAAAGCGAAATCGCTTTTGGCAGGAGGTCAAAGCGGTGATCCGTCCTCCCCACATTTCATCGACCAAGTTGAAAATTATGTGGCCGGTCGATTTAAAGATGTTCCATATTATAAAGAAGATGTTATCGCTCGGTCTACTGAGAAATATACGGTTTCGACACGGTAGGTCGGCGCAACAAATTCTAGCATTGCTTTCCGGCCCGAGTATAAGGTTTTTCATGACCAAACGAATTGCACTTTATCCAGGAACTTTTGACCCTATGACCTTGGGGCATCTGGATATTATGAAGCGGGCGTCAAAGCTCTGCGATAAACTTATTATTGGCGTGGCTATCAACCGGTCTAAAGGTCCTCTTTTTGGGCTCGATGACCGAGTTGAGATGGTTGAACATGTGGTTGCATCATTCAGGGACCGCATTGAAGTCGAGGTACAACCCTTCGAAGGGTTGCTGATTCATTTTGTTGAAAAATGCGGAGCCTCAATGATAGTGCGCGGCCTGCGAGCGGTAAGTGATTTTGAATATGAGTTTCAGATGGCCGGGATGAATGATCGTCTCAATCCTGACATTGAAACGGTGTTCCTTATGGCGGACCCGCAGTTTCAGACGATCGCGAGTCGTTTGGTAAAAGAAATAGCGCGGCTTGGCGGGGACGTCTCACCGTTCGTGACGCCAGAAGTTGAGGAACGATTGAAGGATAAATTTACATGAGCAAGCGTATAATTTGGCCTTTAGCGCTTATGGCGACAGTATTCGTCACGGCCTGTTCAGAGGGTACCTCTAAGACTAAAGTTGTTGATGTTCTGCCGGTTGAGGTGAGTGGGTTTCAAGCTCCCGAAGAGGCGTGGAGAACCGTAGATCCTGAGAATTTGCTCGTTATTGATACGAAATACGGCGAAATTGGGGTTGAGCTGTTCCCCGAAATTGCGCCTAATCATGTCGCGCAAATTAAGGCGCTCGCACGCGACGAATTTTACAATAACGTTTCGTTTCACCGCGTCATCGACGGCTTTATGAACCAAACCGGAGATGGAACAAATGGCGACGGAACGGGAGATTCGACCTTACCAAATATTGATGCTGAGTTCACATTTCGCCGTGGCGTAGAGATGCCTTTCACGCTCGTGACCGCTAAGGAAATCGGCCAAACTCAAATTGGCCTCGGCTTTTATAAATCACTACCCATCGCCAGTCAGCCGACGAGTGAATCGATTTACTCGAAAGAAAAAGACGGCAAGGTCAATGCCTTTGGCTTGCATTGCAAGGGCGTGACGTCCATGGCGCGAACAAATGATCCAAACAGCGCAAATAGTCAGTTCTTTTTGATGCGCGCAAAAGCCGAACATTTAGACACCCAATATTCGATTTGGGGAAATACCGTTATGGGGTACGATTTGCTCGAAAAGCCCAAGGTCGGAACAATTGGGCAGGTCCCGGGTTGGGTACCGGATCAGATGAATACGGTTGAGGTTGCCAGTGATATAGCAGAGGATGAACGTCCCGTTGTTCAAGTACTTCGAACAGACCATCCTGCATTTAGCCAATGGCTGAAAACGCAAAAAAATGATGACGGTTCTTTTCCGGGAATGTGTGATCTCGTTATTCCGACACGTATTCGGTAAGTTTTTTTTCAACCGAATATGGAAATTTCTTCCCGATATTTAACTTACTATATCGGGTCTTTTTGTTTTAAATAAAAGAATGAAATGGTGCGGTTCGTAGGTGTTTTACCTACTGCTGCGGCCCCATTTGGTAAAGCCTAAAAAAGGATAAGTTACAATGAACTATCGTATGATTTTTACAGCGGCAGTTTCGGCGACCCTCTTGGCGGCAGCCTGCGCCGTTCAAGCGCAAACGAGTGAGGTCCCGACTAATGTGCCTGAAATCGCGGCAGCGACAGGGTTTGCTGCGCCTGCTGATGCATGGCGGACCGTCGACCCGGAAAACCTTCTTATCATCTCGACCAAATATGGTGACATTGGTGTTGAGCTTTTCCCGGAAATTGCGCCTAATCATGTTGCTCAGGTTAAAACCTTAACGCGCCAAGGCTATTATGATGATGTTCCTTTTCATCGCGTGATTAAAGGTTTCATGAATCAAACTGGAGACGGTGAGAAAGGAGACGGAACAGGCTCGTCTTCGCTTCCTAACATCAAACCCGAATTTAAATTTCGCCGCAGTGCAGATATGGCGTTTGAAGGGATTTCAAAGAAGAAAATTACACAGGTTGACTCGCTGACCCAAAATCCTTTGGCCGAGATAAATTACAGCCTTGGTTTTTACAAATCGCTTCCAATCGCAAGCCAGCCTACGAGCCAAACACTCTGGACGAGTGACAATAAAGTTGAAGCCTTTGGGCTGCATTGCAAAGGGGTTGCTTCTATGGCTCGGACAACTGATGTAAATGGTGCGAATGGACAGTTTTTCTTGATGCGCGGAAAAACCGAAAGTTTAGATCAATCCTATTCGATTTGGGGCAATACCGTGATTGGATATGATTTGGTTGAAAAGCCCCTAATTGGGACCGTTGGCGATGAC
Organism: uncultured Algimonas sp.; assembly: GCA_964552135.1. Lineage (GTDB taxonomy): Bacteria > Pseudomonadota > Alphaproteobacteria > Caulobacterales > Maricaulaceae > Litorimonas. The sequence continues at coordinate 11,864 of CAZKHC010000009.1, forward strand.
CCAGAATGGATCCCAGATCGCATGAATCAGGTACATATTGCGGCAGATTTACCGGAATCTGAGCGGCCAAGTGTACAAGTCTTGCGCACCGACCATGCGGCGTTTAAGGGGTGGCTCGAAACGCAAAAAAGCGCGGATGGCACTTTACCTGAGGTTTGTGATTTATCCGTGCCAACACGTACACTTTAAATAACAACTGAGAGCACATCTCATCATTTAACGGAGCCTAAAATGGCCGAAAAACTCATTATGTCCGTCGATAACAATAAGGGCGAAACAGGGGAGGTTACGATTCTTCTACGTCCGGACCTCGCGCCATTGCACGTTGAGCAAATCACGCGCTTGGCAAAAGACGGATTTTATAACGGTTTGACCTTTCACAGAGTTATTGACGGCTTCATGGCACAGGGCGGATGCCCGAATGGTACAGGTATGGGCGGGGCCGATAAGCAAATCAAAGCTGAATTTAATCGCCATCCTCATGTTGAAGGGGTTTGTTCTATGGCGCGATCCTCAAACCCGAATTCTGCTTCAAGCCAATTCTTCATTTGTTTAGATGAAGCGGGCTTTTTGGATGGTCAATATACGGTTTGGGGCGAAGTTGAGAGTGGTATGGAATTGGTCCATGCACTTCCCAAAGGCGAGCCTCCGCGTATGCCAGGCAAAATTGTAAAAATGACGGTAGCCTAACTCAGAAAATAGGACGGCCCAATATGGACGTCTCTTTATTTGATTTTGATTTACCGGAGCGCGCGATAGCGCTTCGGCCTGCCAGTCCGCGCGACAGCGCGCGACTGTTGCATATTCCTGCGCAAAGCGATTTTGAACATCTCAAGGTCACGGATTTACCGTCGCTTTTGCAGGCGGGGGATGTTTTAGTTTTCAATGAAACGAAGGTGTTCCCAGCCGCTTTGAAGGCAAAGCGGCCTGCTCGTGCGCAAGGCGGGGGCAGAGAGGTGGCAGTCACAGTGAATTTACATAAATGGCGTGGAAAAGATATTTGGGATGCCTTCTGCCGACCTGCGAAACGCTTGCGCGTTGGTGATTCCTTATATTTTGACGAATCTTTAACGGCGGAAACTGTGGAAAAGCGTGATGGCGGGGATCTGACGCTGCAATTCAATGCGCAAGGGGAAGACTTACAGACGGCATTTGAACGTTGCGGCGCTCCCCCTTTGCCGCCTTATATTGCCCGCAAGCGAGAACCTGACGCGAAGGATGTGTCCGATTACCAGACTATATATGCCAAAGAGAGTGGCTCTGTCGCCGCGCCGACGGCAGGACTGCATTTCACACCTGAATTATTGGCCGCTCTTGATTCTGCGGGTATTCAGCGCGAAACGCTTACACTGCATGTGGGCGCAGGGACGTTTCTTCCAGTGAAGTCAGAGAATACCCAAGACCATTCAATGCATAGCGAATGGTTTATGCTCTCTGATGAAACAGCCACGCGAATAAATAGAGCCAAACAAGACGGTCGCCGCATTATTGCGGTTGGGACGACGGCTCTGAGGGCGCTTGAATCGGCTGCAGAAAATGGCTGGTTGAAGGCGCAATCGCGAGATACGGATATTTTTATTACGCCTGGGTCTAATTTCCAAATTGTGGATGGCTTGATGACCAATTTTCATTTACCCAAATCGACACTCTTTATGCTCGTGAGTGCCTTAGCTGGATTAGATCGAATGCAAGAGGCATACAAAATAGCTATCGAAGACGGCTATCGCTTCT
>CAZKHC010000009.1:13694-24461 GCA_964552135.1 uncultured Algimonas sp.
TTAGATCGAATGCAAGAGGCATACAAAATAGCTATCGAAGACGGCTATCGCTTCTATTCCTATGGTGACAGTTCATTGATCTGGAAAGCTGCCTAATGGCCATATTCCCGTTTGACATTCATGCCACTGAGGGCGCCGCACGCGCGGGCGTATTACGAACACCTCGTGGAGATATTCGTACGCCAGCATTCATGCCAGTTGGAACAGCGGGTACTGTCAAAGGTGTCTATATGGATCAAGTGCGCGAGACGGGTGCGGATATCATTCTTGGGAATACTTATCACCTCATGCTGCGGCCGGGAGCAGAGCGGGTTGCCCGTCTCGGCGGGTTGCATAAATTTGGCGGTTGGGATGGCCCTATCCTGACGGACTCTGGAGGTTTTCAGGTTTGGTCGCTTTCAAAACTTCGTAAAATGACAGAGGAAGGCGTGACATTCCAAAGTCATATAGACGGATCAAAGCATTTACTCTCGCCCGAGAGATCAATGGAAATTCAGGCGGATTTACTAGGTGCGGATATCTGTATGCAGCTGGATGAGTGCACGGATTTCCCAGTGACGTATGAAAAAGCCGCGCAATCAATGGAGCTCTCGCTCAGGTGGGGGCAGCGGTCTTTAGCGGCATTTGGGGAGCGCGAAGATCAAACGCTTTTCGCAATTGTGCAGGGGTCAAACTTTCCCAAGCTTCGAAAGATGTCTGCTGAAGCGTCTATAAAAGAAAAAACTTCGGGCGGGTATGGCGGCTATGCAATTGGCGGCCTAGCTGTCGGTGAGGGACATGCTGCCATGTGTGAAACTCTGTCTGCCACAACGCCGCATCTACCACAGGATAAGCCTCGTTATTTGATGGGGGTTGGAAAGCCGATCGATATCGTTGAGGCGGTCTATCGAGGCGTGGACATGTTTGATTGCGTTATACCAACGCGGTCGGGGCGTCATGGGCAGGTTTGGACAGATACGGGGCCTTATAATATCAAAAAAGCCGAATTTGCCGAGGATAGAGGATGTCTGGATGAGGCGATTTCCTCCTCGGCCTCCAGACAATACACGAAAGCTTACCTTCATCATCTCATCCGATCCAACGAACTTTTGGGCGCAATGATCCTATCTTGGCACAATATAGCTTATTTCGAAGATTTGATGGCTAGAATCCGGGCTTCTATAACGGCTGGTACCTTTGAGGATTTTGTTACGGATTTTCGAAAAAACTGGTCAAAGCCGACAACATGAGTTTAGATTGTTTTTCGGGTTGACGACTCCACGAGCCGACCCTAGGTAGGCGCGGCTTTTGGTAAGCGCCCTTAGCTCAGTTGGTTAGAGCGCCTCACTTTTAATGAGGATGTCCGCGGTTCGAATCCGCGAGGGCGTACCAATGCCGTAAATTCGCCCGTTAAAGCCATGAAATCCTATACATAGCTCTCCTACGTATAACACTATGGAATCGCTAAAGAATTCGCTAAAGGATTGTTAATATTAGCCGCTGACGCCTTGGTGATGAATTTGATTTGCGGGCGGGGTGATGAAAAGTGGTGCAAAAAAGCAACTTTTTTTTAAAAAACCTTTCTTTTCTTGAACTAAAGACTTATTGAGCGTTGGCATTGTGGAATATATCCGTATAGCTAAAATTTGAACTACCTGCCCCTAAATGGGGTTTTATACGTTTTAATATGGAAAATGGCATTGCCATAATTGGAGGAAATCTCATGAAGCATAAGCTTCTTATCGCAGCGGCCGCTACGGCAATCATGGCTGCCCCGTCTTTCGCATCCGCTCAGGACTACGACGATTCTGGTTGGTACCTGAAAGGGGCCGCAGGTTATGGTATTGGGACAGATATTGATGTCACGGGAACGATTGTCGGAGACGTCGAAGCCGAAGGTAATGTCGCAGGTAACGTCGGTTTAGGCTATGACACTGGTGATAACTGGCGCTTTGAGCTTGATGGAACGTCAAACTGGAACGATTACGGCGAAATTTCTCAAACTCCTGCGAGTTTCTCTAAGCTTCGTACAGATGCCTTGATGATTAATGCGCTTTATGATTTCGATGATTTTGGCAAATGGGCGCCTTACGTAGGTGCTGGTGTCGGTTTTGTTCGTGGTGATGCTAGTTTCGCTGCACATGATTTCCCAAATCCAACGAATACAATTCGTCAGGTGAATCCGGTTTGTGTCGGAAGTCGTACACAATTCGATGCTTTCTCTTGTGAGTTTAGCGATGAAGACGGCGGCCTTGGTTGGCAGCTTCTTGCTGGTCTTGGCTATGATATCACGGAAAAGCTGACTTGGGACACGAATTATCGTTTCCTTCAGGTCAACGATTTGGATTTCGACGGTACATTCACGAATTCTGCAACAGGGGCTTCTACACCGGGAAATATTGAGCTCGACGGTATCGGCGGACATCAGCTTCTGACAGGTTTCCGTTATCGCTTCGGTGATTCTACTCCTCCAGCCCCCACGCCAATTCCTGTAGCTGAGTCAGTTGCAGATTATCGCTGCTGGGATGGGTCACTTGTCTTTAATGCTGGTCAATGTCCTGCACAGCCACCAGCACCGGAACCGGTTCCAGTTCCTCAGCCAACAATCACATGTTGGGATGGAACATTGGTATTTGACCGCGCGTCTTGTCCGGCAGAACCGGTACAAGTTACATGTCCAGATGGATCACTTGTTTCTGACATCAACTTCTGCCCAACTCGCACAACGACGACAATTAGTGAGCTTTGTGGTGAGCAGTATCGTCAAGAAATCATCTATTATGAGTTCGACAAAGGTGCATCTGCTGAGACACGTAACACAATCGGCCGTATCCTAGATGCTGGTCAATATTGTGACGTTTCAAACATCCGCGTTGTTGGTCACACTGATACATCTGGTGCGGCTTCTTATAACCTAGCGCTTTCTAAGCGCCGTGCGACAGACGCTCTTAATGAGCTTGTCCGTCAGGGTGTAAACCGCAACGTCATTACTGCTGAAGGTAAAGGCGAAACAGAGCCATTCGTTCAGACGGGTGACGGCGTTAAAGAGCAGCTGAACCGTCGTACTGAGGTTCTCATCACGCTCGGGTCTATTGGCGCAGTCGTTAACTAGACTTTTGTCAAATGAATTTGGAAAGCCCGGTCTTTCGGACCGGGCTTTTTTTTTGGGCGATGTAGAAGCGGCGGGTTGAATGATCCGTGTCGATTTTTTGTCTAAACCTTAAACTGGGACTTAACCGAGTTTGATTGAGCCCTAGTCAAATAGGTTTTGAATAATAGCTCTACCAATGACTTGCGTGATTAGCGGGATAATGTGTTCTGTATCGGAAGTATGCGGTCTGACGAAATCGTTGCATCTGTCCCGTAGCTATGTTGATGCATTTTTAAACGATCATAAATCCCAGCAAAATCTTGCTGCGTCGCGTCGAATAATTGCTCGTAGTTTTCTATTACAAAATAGGACTTCTGGAAGCGGTCAATTTCATATTCCGTCCGCATAACGCGTTCAAGATTGAAGGCAATTCGATTTGGGTTTGTGTCTTCGAGGGCGTATCGACTTTCCCCTGCCGAGGAGACGATACCGGCACCATATATTCTCATACCGTCGGGGCTGTTTATCAGCCCAAATTCAACTGTGTACCAATATAGCCGCGCTAGATTTTTAAGTGTCCCTAAATTCAACGCGCGCAAACCGCCCTGACCATAAGCTTGCATATAATCTGCGAAAATCGGATGAGCGAGCATTGGAACGTGCCCAAAAATATCGTGAAAGACGTCGGGTTCTTGCAAATAATCAAGTTGATCTCGCCGGCGAATAAAACGTCCGGCCGGGAACCGTCGATTGGCGAGATGCCGAAAAAACACGTCATCCGGTACAAGATGAGGGACCATAATAATCTCCCAATCAGTCAGAGCTTTCAGGGCAGGGTTTAGTCGCTCAAGGTTTGGAATGCCTGTCCGGCTAAGTTCCAACCTTTTGAGGCCGTCTAGAAACTCGGGCGCAGCGCGATTTTCTAGTATCTCGAGTTGTCGCGCATAAAGTAGGTCCCAAATGGCATGTTCATCCGCCGTGTATTCATTCCAACATTGATCGATTGAGAAGTCATCTCGTGGCGTTTGGCGGGCGATTACAGGATCTTGTATGTTTGAGTCTGACATGGCTGATGTCTTAAAGCCTCAATCGTGGAAAAATATTGCGTTATTCACCATTGCTAGTTTTCTTTTTCTTTCCAAATAAGCCTTTTAACGCATCACCAATTTGATCTTCAATCTGTTCTTCAGGCTTTTTTGGGGCTGTAGTAGCCTCTTCTCGTGGTTTAGTTGGTGATAGTACAAGGTCTTTAGACTCTAACTCGGTATCAACGGGTTCAGAAGTTTCGGAGGCGTCAGAACCGCCGCCTATCGCGCCGCTAATGATTGATCCTAACGGTCCGCTGACCCGGTCTGTAATGGCACTTCGCGCGGCGTCAGCGGCTTTAGCTTTGACGATTCGTCCAAGGAAATCGCTGTCCAGCCCCGGCTTCGCTTGACCGAACTTTCCTCTAAATTGAATGGGAATCCCGAACTGCGCAATATTGCTGCCCTTGGACAACATAGGTCGCATGCGAAAATCTAAATTTTGATTCCCCACGTCGATAACCCCCTCAGCATTCATGAAGAACGTACGTGATTGAACTTGAAATTCATTTACCGTCGCTCGGCCTTGGTTAACGGAGAAACTGCCATCGAGATCATTGAAATCTGTTGATCCGCCAATGCCGCTGGCTGCTCCGAGAGGAAGTTGCTTGTTAACAAGGGCTTGATCGACGCCGGATAGAAGGCTGGAGGCTTCTATTCCGAGGAGTTGTCCATTTAATACCTTGAACACTCCAGAACCCGACAAGCTTTTCATAATTGCATCCTGGCTAGTACCACTGCCATTTACGGATAGCGTTAAATCAGCGGTACCGCTTACTTTCTCAAATCCCGATGTTGCCATTAAAAAATTCATAGCGTCGACGGATTTAACTTGGGTCTGGATAGAGAGCGTTGGGGTGCCATTTCTCGACCCCAGCGCAAAAGTCCCATCAACTTGACCGTCATATAATTGCGCATTTTGGATGTTCGTTGTTAGCGTTCCATTTTCAATTTTGACGTTTGTGTCGGTTTGGCCAAGTTGAATACGGTCAGTGAGGATGGTTGGCGCTGTTAGGTCAATCAGGGCGTCAATTGCGTTTAAGCCTGTTAAATCGATGGGGGTTGTTGCCCATGGCAAGATTTGACCTGTTGGATTTTGATCGGACCAAGCCGCCATATAGGGACGTAAGTCGAGATTACCCAGGGCAAGGTTTCCTAATAACTTAGGTTTAGTTTGTTCGAGTACCAATATGAAGTTTCCCGTTCCGGATAGGGAGTCGAGGCCCAGTGTGCCGTTATTGAAATTAATGCGATTAGGCGTTCCGCTGACCGCGCCTGAGAGTTGAAGACCTTCAAAGATTGGGCCGACATCGGTTGAGATGGGTAGGTCGACGTTTTGGGATTGTGCAATCGCCCGAAGCGATGTTGCAGCAAGCTGAAGGGAGCCTGAAATATTGCTTTCACTTCCCGTCGTGAGTTGGCCATTGAAATTACCCGTTAAAAGACCATCTGCCAACGTGGCGGATAGGCCTGACAAAGCATAACCGGATCCCTGATTCGTGATTTGGCTTGAAAGAGACACGTGTTTTGCGATGTCTGCATAGGGGATTTCAAGTGGAATGGCGGCGTTTAACGCGCCAAGGTCAGGAATGTCTCCCGATATTTGTCCCGTTAGGCTTAAGCTCTCATCATAGCTAATTTGCCCATTATACTGGCCATTTACCAAGCCTTCTGATGCCGTTGCCGTGAATTCAGTAAGCGTCACTTGGTTATTATTGGAAAGCGCGATGTTGCCGCTTGTTGTGATACGTTTTAAGGCGGCTGCATCTGCTTGCTCTATGCCGGCCGTTTTTAGCAAATTTTCTAAGTTTGAGCTCTCGCCAGTGAAGCTTCCATCGAGTGAAAGAGTTTTGTCAAAGCGTCCGTTTCCGTTAAATGCCGCATTGATTTCTGGGCCTGAAACGGAGCCGTCGAGAGAAGAGATATTCAGGCGGCTGTCTTCCAAATCTATAATACCTTTGGCATCGAAAGTTTCGATAGCATTCAAAGCCTCAATGGGCTTTTCCAAATAGGGTGTTAGAATAGCTACCTTTTCCGAGCGCGCTTCAAAGTTACCATTCAGCGCAAACTCGTCTTCGTAACTTGCGCTGCCGTCAAAACGGCCTGCGAGGCCTCTTCCATCAATCTTTCCATTGAGGGTAGGAATGGATAGGCGAGTTCCGTTCCAATCTAACGTTCCTTTTGCATCGACAATTTCTACGAGGTCTAACGCGTTGATAGGCTCTTTTAGATATGGTGTGACGACTGAGATATCATTTAGGCGAGCTTCAAAATCACCGGCAGTTGCAATCTCATCAGAGGCGTCAAGCGATCCTACATAATTGACGGTCAGACCCGGGCCCTCCGCCGCAAAATCGATTTGAGGAAAACGGGTTTGGTCAGGACCAAAGGAAATGTTTCCTTTCGCTTTAAGGGTGGTAAGTTCAGGAATTTTAAGGGTTTCTGGTAAGGGAAGGCGGCTTGAAAGCTCAATAGGCGCCGTGATGTCGGTATCGAAATTAGCCTCAAATGCGATGTCTTCGCTTTCCTCGAATCTGCCGGACGCCTCTATTGTACCTTCGCTCGTTATGATGTTCGCATTAAAGGCTGTCGCTTCGCCGGATAAGAAATCCATTGGAGAAGCAAGAGTTGTGTCTAAGGACACCGCTAACCCGTCAAGTACTAGGTCGCCTTTTATGCTCACCGGCTTTTCTAGGTTGGGGGCACGAAGATCGAGGTTGACGTCCTCAGCGCTTATTTCGCGTTGGGCCGAGGCATCTATATAGATGAATTGACCATTTGAAATCTGTAAAAGACTGAGGGACGGGTCATATTCGGTAAATCGACCATCTCGTTTATAGGGGGACGTTTCGCCGGATTTTTCAGGCAAACCTGAGGTGTCCCCGAGGACCCAATTCATGCTGCCATCGATCTGTCTTTCGAACCTGATGGAGGGCGACTGAAGCGTCACGCCAGATATTTCGACTTGTTTCTTTAAGAGCGGCCAAAGCTTAACCTTTGCGGATAGAGCTTGAACATCTACAAAATTATTATCGCTAAAGCCCTCTGGGTTTGCGAGGCTTACGGGGCCCGTCTGGATTTCTACGGATGGAAATGTCGAGATTTTGATGTCGCCTGTAATTTTGACATCACGGCCTAAAGTCTGGCTAAGTTCACTTTCTATCTTGTCTCGATAGGTGTCGGTAGGAACGAGACCGGGGGCAATAAAGACTGTGCCGAGAAGCAAAACGGCTACAATTAAAAGAACAATGAGGGCTACACCAAAACGTTTTATCATGAATGCAGTTTAAACGTTGGGGCGTCATGACGCCATTTTTATTTGCTAATTTCACGGAAATCAGTGTTAATGTGATATACCCTACGCGTTCTGCGATAATCAGAACGGCAGCGACTTGTCTGTCTAACGTAGATGTCGAACGGAGAACATTATATGTGTAACCATGAACATCATGCTCATTGCGGGGAACCTGCACCTCACGAAGCCTTCATGCCGCGCCGAAAACTTTTGAAAAGCCTGGCCGTTGGGGGTGCAGCTGCATCCTTGGCAGCTTGTTCGACGAACCCTTACACCGGCAGAAAGCAGGTCACGGGTTTTGCTCCAAGTGATTTGTCTAATGCAGCTGCTTCTAGCTGGGCTGAAATCAAACAAAAAATACCGAGATCAAATGATCCGCGTTATACGAGGCGTCTTCGAAATATTGGCAGTCGGATTGCACGATCTTCGCCCTTTGCGGACCAGAGTTGGGATTATGAAGTATTCGATACGAATACGCGAAATGCCTTTGTGCTTCCAGGAAATCGTGTGGGCTTTTACAAAGGTATGATGGATTTTGCCGGATCGGATGATGCGATTGCTGCAATTATGGGGCATGAAGTTGGACATGTGTCAGGTCGGCACGCTCAAGAGCGGATTTCCAGACAAACAGTTGGCCAACTTGTAACGGTCGGTGGAACGGTGATTGGCGGTAAAGTTCTAACAGATAGGTGTAAAAAAATACCTGCGGAGCAACGAAACGCACGTCTCAAATGTGAGCGAGATGCTGCGCAGAATACCCAGCGGTTGTATCAAGCCTTGGGGCTTGGAACGCTACTAGGGTTTACCCTCCCTTATTCAAGGCTTCATGAAACGGAGTCCGATCTTTTAGGTGTAAATTACATGCACCGCGCGGGTTATGATCCACAAGCGGCTGTAACTTTATGGGAAAAAATGGCCGAGAGCTCGACCTCTCGTCAACCGACGATATTGTCTACCCACCCACAGCCGGATAATCGTGCGCGAACAATTTCCGCATATATCCAAGCGCAGGAAGCATTAGGCTCTCAAGGCTATCAAGGTGCTAAAAATATCAAGAGCTTCCTCGGTTAGACAGTCACCTAAATAACAGATTGAAGGCGGGAAAGGGCTTGCACCTTTTTCCCGTCTGCCGTAATCGGGCGCACCTGATAAGGATGCCGCCTTAGCTCAGTTGGTTAGAGCGCTGGTTTGTGGAACCAGAGGTCCTTGGTTCGAGACCAAGAGGCGGTACCATTTCTTCATAAAATTAGACCCCTTTTCGTTATCGCTAACGCATGGTTAACGCTCAATAGGCTATCCTGTCGGTAGGGAATAAACAGGGCTTCTATGACTTCCATATCTGGATTTATCGATCGCGTTGGTAAGGGTTCCATTCGTCGCGCTTTGCAAGGGCAAACAGCGGAAATCCGCGCCAATGCCGTGCAAAAAATATTCCGAGATGTCCGGACCGCGGATATGAATGATGCGGAACGCGCTTTTGCGACCAAGCTCATGGACCGAATTTGTCTGGATGTGTCGGATTTGGTACGGAGAGCCTTGGCTGTGACGTTACAAAGCTCGCACAACCTTCCTAGGCATATTGCATTGGCTTTGATTGAAGACATCGATTCGATAGCCGTGCCAATTCTCGCATCGTCACCCGTTTTGACAGATAGTGATCTTGTTGAGGTCTTAAAATCGAAAGCCGCGGATAAAATTCGAGCGATTGCCCAACGTAAAAAACTGAGTCTTCACATTTCGCATGCCATTGTTAGTTTTGGTGATGGTGTCGCTACCGCAAGATTGGCGGCAAATGACGGCGCATTGATTTCGCCCGAAACGGCGCAGGTCATTGCAGACATCTACGCTGATGATGACATTATTCGCGAGGCGGCTCTGTCGCGTCATGATATGCCGCCGGCAGTTATCGAGAAACTCATACAGCGCAGCACAGATAAAATTGACGTTAATCTCCGAACATATCCTGGGATGACCGACGTCAGGGCAGCGAAAATCTCACGAGATACCCAAGAGCGGGCGCAAAGCTATGTGATTGGAGAAGGCTGGCCAGAAAATAGATTGAAAGACTATGCGGGGGCTTTGGATAAATCTGGGAAGCTAACGCCGCGCTTAATTCTCCGAGCGGCGGGACGGGGAGATTTGAGGTTTGTTATTTCCGCACTTTCAATTCTCGCAGGACAAAGCGTCGAAAAAACACGATTGATGGTTTTATCGTCAACGGGGCTCGGGGCGAAAGCAGTAGCCTTGCGCGCGCGTTTCTCCCTACCGCAAATTGAGATTTTGACGGCCTGTATTCAGACATATCTCTCGGTTGAAGCCGAAAACCGCGCCTTAACGCCAGCAAAATTTCAGCTTTGTGTTGCTGAGCGAATTGTCACTATGGAATTGGACTTACCAGACGAAATCAATGCGGACTTACTCGATATGCTCGATGCGCATGCTGCTCTGAAACGAGTTGCTTAGCTAAATTGCGTAATTTCAATTTTCGGAACAATTACTAAGTTGCGAATTGCTCTTGCAGAATTTTCTCCGCGAGACCGTGGTCTTTATCAAAAAGAAGTGTGAGCGTCGTCTCCTCATCTTGTTCGATTTCTACAGAAATTAGGTCCTGAATTTCGGAATTATCCGCCGATCCAGAAACAGGACGTTTGGCGGGATCTAGAACGTCAAATCTAACTTTCGCATGGCCGGATAATAAGGCTCCGCGCCAGCGGCGGGGCCTGAAAGCGCTAATCGGGGTCAGCGCCAAAATATCGGCTCCAAGCGGTATAACAGGGCCGTGCGCGGAGAGGTTATAGGCTGTTGAGCCAACAGGCGTGGATAACATCACGCCATCTGCGACTAGGCGTTCCAAGCGTTCTTTGCCGTCGACACTAACTCGTATATGCGCAGCCTGTTGAGATTGGCGATAAACCGAAACTTCATTGAAGGCGATATCGGTAAAAGTACCGCTGGCCGCCTGTGCTGTCATACTGAGGGGATGAACAGAGGTAATCGTCGCGTTTTTTAAGCGCTCTAGGAGGTCTGCCGGTTCGTATTGATTCATCAAAAACCCGACAGTGCCTTTGTTCATGCCATAGACGGGAAGGCCCGCTGTGACGAGCGGTAGGTTCTTACGCAGTGTTTCCAACATGAAACCATCCCCGCCCAGTGGAATAATCGCGTCAGCCTCGTCAGTTTTCACATTTCCATAAATCGCCACGAGCTCTTTTAGCGCATTTTGAGCGGATGGACGCGCAGAGGCGACAAAGGCGAGTTTATCAAATTTTGAGTTTGCCATGGGTTACGCTTTATATTGACCTCGGGTCTGAGCAAAG
>CAZKHC010000010.1:0-1962 GCA_964552135.1 uncultured Algimonas sp.
CTGAGGCTGCGCGCCAAATGCACCCGCATTGATGGCTTGGCTCGCTGGCTTCCACTCTTCGCGAGCGGGCGCGATTAGGACCCGTTCCGAGCGCGTTTCATAAACGGCCGGCACAGAAACTTGCTCGACACGGGCGGCCTGAATGACAAAGGTCTTCGTCACATCCTGCATGGAGCCATCTTCGGCTTTCACCTGAACGGTTACATCTTGCGTTACAGCAGGAAGTGCTCGCTCGAGCGTTCTCGCGGGCGATTTCACGACTTGTTTAGTAATCGTTTTATATTGAGCCGGAACCATCACCCGGCACAAAATTTCACCGGTTTGATTCACAATAGTTTCCGTCGACTCGACGACCTGATCGGACACGCCATTAAAGACCTTAAATTGACCTCTGGTGTTTGTATTGAGGCGAGCAGCATTCGCCATATCCACCGAAGAGATCGGCGCAGGGGCCGCTGCAATAGGCGCTTCAGCCGATTTAACAATAGGAGCAGGTTCAGGCGGACGTATCACCTCCTCTTGCTCGGTCCCGACGATTTCGGACGTCAGAACCTCCGTCGATCCATCAGCATTAATCTGAACGGTTTCTTTGACGATGTCATAGACGGGCGGAATAGTGATATATTGCACATGCGCTTGCCGAAGAACGACTGTCTCTTCTTTGATCTCATATTCGGCTGGTACAACTTCACGGACATATTTTTGCCCCCCGGAAGCCAGCTCTTCTGGAGTTGTCGGAACCTCTTTCCACTCCGTCTGTTCTGGCCTGACCAAAACACGATTTTTAATCTTGCCAAATTCAGCCGGAATCGCTTTCTCTTCAACGCGGCCCGGTGTTTTAATCTCGCGGCGTTCAACCGATACGATATTAGACGCTAATTTCTGTATCGCGTCTTGAACTTGCGGCTCTCCAACGGAGAGCAGCGGGGCTTTTTCGGCCACAGCATCATTTTGCGCCACGACCTCAACCGGCGCCGTATTGGTTCCATCTCCCTCGCCCAAAGCCCCCAAATTCGGCACAATAATCAGGCCCGCAATGAGCGCGGCGGCGCAAGTGCCTGCCATCATCATGGTTTGAGGTTTGAAATTTATGAGGCTGTTGAATTTCGCCATGGTCTGTCTCCCAAAGGTCTGCACACGACGACCGTGCACAGTTTGACCTGTAGGACGCGGCTCCGCCGCCGTTCCTTGGGAAACATCTAAATTATTTTCCGCAGCCTCATTTATTTTGGCCGTCGCTGTCTCGGGCAGGAACTCATCCGAAAACGCCGACATGGCAGCATCCATCGCTTGCGCGCGAGACCGCTTTGAAGGCTGCATTTTACGCAGTTCTTTGCCTAATTTTTCTAAGTCTTGAGTCATGCCATTTTTACTCATGCCAGGGCCTCCTGCCCTAATCCGTTATCTTTCGACGCCAGTGTTTTTAATCGCCGCCTAATCTCGCTCATGCGCCAGGCGACAGTTCCCTCCGCTATTCCCAAAACCTCTGCTGCTTCCGCAAAATTCATTTGCTCACCGAGGGTCAATGCCGCGGTTGCACGCAAATCTTCCGACAAAGTGCTTAGCGCGGATTGCAGCCAAGACAGCCTTGCATGCGTATCTTCCGTTTCGCCGCGGGACAGAGCCTCCATCTCAGCATATCCCGCCGTTATTCGCGCTCGTGTGGCCGTTTTTCGCAGAGCATCTTTTGCCGCGTTCAGCGCGATACGGTGCAGCCAACTCGTGACTTTCGCCTCGCCTCGCCAGTGCCGCAGCTTGGCCGGCAGGCTCGCCCAAATATCCTGCGTTATGTCCTCAGCATCGCTTTGATTGCGCACAACACTATAAACGACGCGGAAAACGCGGTCATAATGCGCATCCAACAGGCTACGGAAAGCGGCTGCATCCCCCGATGCAGCGCGTGTAATCAACGCTTCGCTGTCCAATTTCTGTTTCATTCTGCGTGTAAGACGTATCCCAAAT
>CAZKHC010000010.1:2062-8521 GCA_964552135.1 uncultured Algimonas sp.
GCCCCGCTTGTCGAAATTTCTTTTAACGACTTCGACCCCGAAACGACGACACTCCGATTCAGCGAAGGCGAAACCATCCGCTTCCGTATCGAAAATATATCAGCTGGCGTTCAAACCACCTCTCTGTCCCAAACGTCTGGCCCCGTCGTAAATTTCGGCACAATGAGCGGCGCTGGGGAAGAATCGGATGGAGATTTAGATGTCGGCCGAGGCGCGAATGATGTTCAATTTACGCTTCAGGATGTTGAAGGTCCTCGGCAAGCCATCTTTGATATATTCAGCCGGTTAACGGTGGAGTTTCAGGCCCCCAGCGTGACCCGCAGCACCAACCTCAATTTTCAATTCCGGTCAGCAAGCCCCTCGGCCAACCGTGTCCGAAATATCCCCATCACGATTGAGGATAACGCATCGGCCATCACATTAAATGGACAGGTCTCGAAAGGTTTAGTGACGAATACCGACATCCGCTTGTTTTCCGTCGATAGCTTTGCACTCATAACAGACGGTCTAAGAGAAATTATTGACCCCGTCGAAATTGACGAAACCGGCACTTATAATTTCACGATACTGCCCTCAACGGACCTAGAAGAACTACTGCGATTTGAAGTCGAAGGAGATGGCGCCGATATGATATGCGATGCGCCGCGCGGCTGCAACGAATATGCATTTGGAGAAATATTCGAAGTCGAAGACGATCTCGACCTCCGGGCTTTAATCGAAGTTCCGCAACTTGGCGAAACCCGGACCGCGAATGTCAACATACTGACGACTCTCGCAACGAAACGCGCGGGTCAATTAAATGCGTTCCGCCGTGTCAGTCCTGAAAATTTGCGCGATGGCCGCGAGGACGTCGCCAGCGTACTCGGAATAACTGAGCAAGATTTTTCAACTCTCCCATTTGTCGATGTCACGGTCCCTATAGTTTCAAGAGACGAAGATGCCGTGAGAGCCGCAATGATTGGCGGCGGAGTTCTGGGGGCAGCCTTCCTTCATAGCGACCCTGACGATGATGAGGATTATTTAGAAGAGCTAGATGATTTCATCGATGAGTTTGGCGACCGAGAAGTCTTCTGCCTCGATAGGCCAGAACAAAACACGATGAGTGTTGAGGACATCATGAGCCAAGCGCTCGAAATAGCGGAAATCAATGGTGATATACTCTCACAAAATTTCTTCCTCGGACGCGTGAGCGCAATCCGAAATGGTGCCTTCGATTGCAATTTCGTGACGCCAGCAGTTGAGTGATTATCTAAATTAAGAGGCAGATCATCGGGCAAATAGTCGGGCTAAATCTTAATTTTCAACGTCCGCGCCCGCATAGCCGCACTCACTCGATCTGACACTTCAAGCTTTAAGAAAAGCCGCTGGACATGCCCGCCAACTGTCGATGATGAAATTCCAAGAATAGTGGCAATGTCAGTGTTTGATTTTCCAAAAGTAACAAGCTCTAAAACTTCCGCTTCTCTTGGCGTGAGATCTACTTGTTTGTGAAGAGCTTCGAGCAGCATACAATAGCGGACATGAAATCTCTGAGCGAGACTACTTATGCGAAATGTCGCTAATTTATGGCAGTCTTCTTGGCTCTTCCCAAAAGCCAAAAACATATAACCTGTACGGCTGCCGGGACCGTAGAGCGGAATACAAATGGCATCACCCGTCATCGCCATCGTCACCCGCGTTAAATCGTCATGCCCAACGCCAAGAATGTAGGGATCTTTGACCATTTCAGAAAGCCAAACTGGGCTTCCTTTGGACATGACCAAGACCACCCCAGGATTGCTCTCATGCTTTCGATGCGTATCCAGATAATCCACAATAGAGGTCGGCATGTTATGGGTATAAAATTGGCAAACATCTCTATAGTCAAATGCCCCGACAGCACCGAAATAATGATATGAGGCCACCAGTTTCGGCACGGCTGTCGGAATAACCTCCAACATGTCCTCTAACGTTTGCGCATGATCTATTGAATTCAGAAGCTTGCAGACGAAAGCATCGGAAATTCGGAATTTTTTTTGATCTGATTTAGACAACTTTAGGTCACCTCCAAATTTGCCGTTATCAATTAAACTAGGCCGAGGTAACACCCAACATCAACTTTTTTGGGTAAAGCCTATTTCAACATCTGAGGCTCGTAATGGAGCGGTCAGTGACAACCCCGCTAGGGTTCTTGCCCGCGACAGCGCCACATAGGTTTGCCCCATGGCGAAGGCCCCTCGCCCGAGGTCTATCCGTACATCATCCAGCGTTAGGCCTTGCGCTTTATGGATTGTCACAGCCCACGCCAGAATGAGCGGGATTTGCTGGAAACTGGCTGTGGTCGTCTCAACCATTTTCAGCTCCACCTCATTCCATTTATAATTTATCATATCCCATTTTTCAGGCTCGATTTTTCGAATGGACGGGCTGTTATCGAAACGCACCAAAACCTCTTCGGGCGAAAGATCCACGACAGTGCCGAGCGAGCCGTTCACCCAGCGCTTTTTCGGATCATTGCGCACAGCCATAACCCGCGCGCCCTTTTTCAATCCTAGCAGCGCTGGTGCAGGCAAGCGGTTCGCGCTGAATTTGCCTTTGGTTTGGCTCTCATATTCGATGGTTTGACTGTCTAAATCCCGCAGGCCATTTTTATTATATCTCTCCGCCACCGCATTTGTCGCCGTGAGGAGCACGGGCATATGTCCATCTCGATGCGGACCAACGCAGATATTATTGATCTCTTGCACCGTTTCGTCGACATTTCTCGCAACCCGTAAGTCCGAGAGCAGATTGACAAAGTCAGCATCGCGTTGGCGATAGACCGTGGAAAGTTCAAAATGCACGGGCGGATAATTCTCCAGCACATTTGAGTTATAGGCATAGGGTCCTGAATATCCGAGCTGCGCGAGGACCGCGTGTTCGGCACGCGGAATAACAGGCGGCAGCTGAAAAAAATCCCCAACGAGCAAAAGCCGAACCCCGCCAAAAGGCGCGCGGGAGTCTTGAGCTTTGCGCAGCGTTAAATCTATCCCGTCCAGAATATCTGCCCGCAGCATGGAGACCTCGTCGATGACAATCAGGTCAACTTTTTTCCAAAGCCGGTTTTTCGTTTGGTCCACCAATGCCGCTTCGTCGATAATCTTAAAAGGGAAACGGAAAAAGGAATGGATGGTCTGCCCGCCAACGTTCAGCGCCGCGACACCTGTCGGCGCGAGGACAACCGTATTGCGGATATTGGTCTGCGTTTTGATATAATTGACGAGGGTGGATTTGCCTGTCCCCGCCTCTCCCGTCACAAGAATAGGTGAGCGGTTATCCGAATCCAGCTGCTCCAGGATATGGCAAATCGTCGGGTCGTCCGCGTAATTATCGGGGAAGTTCGCCGAAATTGCCACTTACGCTTTTTTCTCCCAACCGCCGCGATCATTTTGTTGATAATAGGCCAGACTCGCGCCTGTCTCTTTGAGTGCTTTCCAGCGTCCCCTTTCGCGCTGAACGTCCTCGGCGGCGCGGCCATTTATCATGACCATTACGCGGCTAACGCCGTCCATGTCTTTGATGTCTGCACCATCCAGCAAGAAGACCGCATCAAACCCTTTCGCGCTTTCAATTGTCGCGCTGAGGAGAATAGGCTGCAACTCAGCTTGCGGTTCATCCTCGCGGCCATGCGGCAAGAACGCATCGTCGCGAAAGGTCCAGAGAAATTCGTCAAGCTGTGCAAGTTTCGCCTCGGGCAACTTCACCAGTGCGCGCCAACCCTTCGCCAAGGTTTTCTCCAATAAGCCAGGCAAGACGCCTTCAAGCGTCGAGGCTTCGAGATGATAAAACCAATAGTCAGGCGTGGAGTCTGAAGTAGACACGGAGCGCTGCCCTTAGCCTTCGTGATTATCAGCAATCCAGCGGTTCAGAAGACGCACACCAAAACCTGTTCCGAATGTCGGGTTGCGCGGGTCTTTTGATCCATTGACCATGCCGGTTCCGGCGATGTCCAAATGCGCCCAAGGCGTTTTTGTGCCGACGAAGCGTTTCAGGAATTGCGCAGCCGTAATTGACCCTGCCGCACGTCCGCCAATATTTTTCATATCCGCATTGGGTGAGTTGAGCAGCTTATCATAGGAACTATGCAAAGGCAGGCGCCACGCCTTATCCGTTGAGACTTCACCCGCCGTATAAATCTGTTTCGCCAAATCATCATCCGGAGAGAACAGCCCGCAATATTCATGGCCGAGGCCGACGATAATCGCGCCAGTTAGTGTGGCGAGATCAATCATCGCCGCTGGCTTATATTTCGTGACGGCATAGTGCAGCGCATCTGCGAGGACGAGACGACCTTCGGCGTCAGTGTTTTGCACTTCAATCGTTTGGCCCGACATAGAGACAACAATATCACCCGGTAACTGCGCTTTGCCATCCGGCATATTTTCAACCAGACCAACAATCCCGACCACATTGGCTTTGGCCTTGCGAGTCGCAAGCGCGCACATTGTGCCGACAACCGCCGCCGAACCGCCCATGTCGCCTTTCATGTCCCACATATTATTGCCGGGCTTAAGGCTAATTCCGCCGGTATCAAATGTGACGCCTTTGCCGACGAGACAGGCTGGCGCTTTGCCTTTTTTGCCGCCGTTCCAACGGATGACAACCAGCTGGCTTTCGCGTTCGGAGCCTAGGCCGACTCCTAAAAGCGCGTGCATCCCAAGCTTATTGAGCTGCTTTTCCCCCAAAACTTCGACCTCAAGGCCGAGATCGCTTAATCCTTTAATGCGGTCCGCATAGGCTTTCGGGTAAATTTCATTTGGCGGCGCATTGACGAGGTCCCGCGCTAAAACCACACCATCCCCCGACGGGCCATAATAGTTCTTATAGGCTGCCCGCGCCGCTTTTGGATTATCACTAACAATCGTGATTGAATCGAGCGGGGCCTTTTTGGATTTAGTCGCCTTAGATTTATGCTTATCCCAAACATAGCTCGCTAAACGTGCACCCAAAGCTGCCCGCGCCGCGTCATCTGCCGACGCATCTGTGCCGTCTAAATGAATCGTGAGCTGCTTAACGCCGCTTCCGCGAAGTGATTTTGCGACCTTCGCCGCGCAGATTTCGTAGTCGAAAACATCTTTATCCCCGCGTCCGCGAAGAAAAAGCCGAACGCCCGATTCGACATAAGTGCTAAACCCATCTCCAGATTTGCCATGAAAACTTGCGCCCTTTGCGGCCGCTTTGACAACATCGCTATCATAGGCGTGGTCAACTCCGCTGGCCGAAATGACAAGGGCAGCGCCTTTTTTGGCCGCACCAGGACTGGAAAATGTGACTTTCATGAAATCGCCTCAAGCTTTGTTTGTAGCACTGGTAACGGAACGCCCACCCCATTAGAAGGGGGCAAACAGCAGTCAGGCGAAATTTTCGTCAAAAAGGTCAATCCACGCATAGCCCGATGAAACTTCTACAGCGCTATATATTTTCCCAGGCCTTTCTGCCCGCTGTGCTGGCCTTGTCCGCATTGGCACTTCTGGCGCTTTTGACACAGTCGCTGCAAACGCTCGATCTGATTGTCGAAAACCAACAAAGCGCCGCAACATTTTTCCTCATCACTTTTCTGGCGCTCCCACAACTTTTAAGCGTCATCACGCCGCTCGCGGTCTTTATGGCGAGTATTTATACGCTTAATCGCCTGACAAATGACTCTGAGCTGATTGTGGCCAAGGCGAATGGCGTCTCGCCATGGGCAATCGGTACGCCGGTCCTAAGACTCGGCGTCTATGCCCTGATTTTTCACCTGGGAATCAACTTACTTATTCAACCTATTTCTTTTCAAAAAATGCGGTCCGAAATATTGAAAGTCAAAACAGATATCGCCAGCCAAATGGTTCAAGCGGGGCAATTTGTAACGCCTGCACCAGAATTGACAGTTTATACGCGCGACATTCTATCAGACGGTGAATTGCAAGACGTCCTGATACATGACGCCCGCGACCCCGAAGCAAAATCAACGCATATGGCCAAGACAGGAAGGTTGTTACGCTCAGAAAGATCCACTTCTCTAATTCTATATAATGGCACAGTGCAAACACCGCTTTCGGACGGGAGTTTGGACATTATAGACTTTGAAACTTATCAGCTCGATCTCTCAGATATTGCCGCCTTGGATAATGTGCTGCGGCTAAAATCGACAGATAAATTTTTGCACCAACTCCTAAGGCCGGATCCTCGCGATTATATTACGCCAAAATCTCGCCGCGAATATGCTGCCGAAGGTCATGCGCGTTTGGCCGCTCCCCTTTGGAATGTCGCCCTAGTTCTACTGGCATTAGCCTTCATCTTGCGCGGACAGCATTCGAAACTGGGCAATGGTCGAAAAATCGCAGTTTGCGCAGCAACCGGATTTGTCTTGCGCCTCATCGGATTTGCCATTGCCTCCTCCGCCGAGTCAGATACGGGATTGAATCCGGTTCAATATATCCTTCCCGCGGTCATAATTCT
>CAZKHC010000010.1:8621-24349 GCA_964552135.1 uncultured Algimonas sp.
CGCCGTTAGATCTTTTAATTCTCACGTCTCTAAAAACCCCAAAATTAATAGAGCAGACGATCCCATTTGTGATCCTTTTCGGAGTGATGGGCGCTTTGGCGGGAATGAATAGGCGCTCTGAGTTAACTGTCATACGAGCCGCAGGATTATCGGCATGGAGATTTTTACGCCCTGCGCTTGTCGTTTCCGCGATTATCGGTGTTATTTGGTCGACGATTCTCAATCCGCTCGCATCCAAAATGATGGGAGAATATGATGCCCGCTCCGCGCAGATTATAGGTGGTCAACAAAAACAGGAAGTCTGGCTAAGAGAAGGCTCTGATACAACGCAACGCGTTATTCAGGCAGAAAACCTAAATTTAAAAGCCAAGCAGTTGAACAATCCCGTGTTTTTCGAAATCGCAATCGCAAAAGACGGAAGAACAGTTTTTGAACGCCGGTTTGACGCCAAAAAAGCAAGACTTCTGACACCCGGTTACTGGACTTTGGAAAAAGTCATTGAAAATGCACCAGGCGAAACGATGCAGCGCACAGACAAAATCACCCTCCCGACAAATATTTCTTTGGAAGATTTACGCGAACAGTCTGGTCAACGGGTTGACCCGCCCTTTTGGACGATTGGAAGCGAGATAGCAGCAAATGAAGCTGCAGGTTTTTCGGCGCGAGAACTACGCTTGCAATTTCATAAACTCCTAGCCCTTCCCTTTATGCTCGTTGCTATGACCTTTATCGCCGCTGGCGTCTCTATGTATCTGGTCAGGGGCGGAGGCACATTGCGCTTGCTGATAATGGGAGCGGTTCTTGGGTTTGGCGTATTTTTTGCCGACAGCATCATCACAGCCTTTGGAGAAGCCGGAACAATACCCATTATTCTTGCTGCTTGGGCCGTTCCAGTGCTTGTTTTGCTTCTGGGAGTCATTCATTTAGCCCAAATTGAGGATGGCTGATATCTGACAGTAGTTTAATGTCCAAACCGCAAAGAACATCGTAAACTTGCGAGAATAATTCCTTAGGCTATAACGCTTTTAAACAATGAAGAAGACGACCCCTATGCGCCTTTACAAAACTCTTGCGATTGCTACCGCTCTGCTCGCTTCAACTGCATCCGCCCAGGCACAAAATGCGCCTCACGGCATTGCGGCTGTTGTCAATTCAGACATTGTGACGATTCATGATTTGCGGCAGCGGGTTCTCTTCATGATGGCCACAACGGGTGCAGAGCGAGACGAAGCCAGTGTTCAACGCCTGCAACGCACAGCCTTACGCAATCTTGTCGATGAACATCTTCAAATGCAGGAAGCTGAGAAATATGAGCAAACGATTTCTGATGAAGAGGTCAATAACAGTATCGGGCGGCTTTTATCGCAAAATGGGACGGACCCTAATCAGCTCATTTCTGACCTGGCTTCCGCGGGTGTCTCAATCGAAACGCTACGGGATCAAGTTCGTTCTGAAATCGCGTGGCAGCGAATCGTCAATGGACTTTATGGATCCCGAATCCGAATTTCTGATGCGCAAATAGATGAGCGCCTCAATCAATTTACGGCAAATGCCTCAAAGCCAAGATTTCGCGTGGCCGAAATCTACATCGAAGCTAGCCCTGAAATTGGCGGATTGGAGGGCGCTATGGAAGGGGCCAACGCCATGATCACCCAAGTGCGAGGCGGAGCGCCTTTCCCGCTTCTCGCTCAACAATTCTCTTCCGCTGCCTCTGCCGCAAGGGGCGGGGATGTTGGTTGGGTCAGCCAAGGTGAGCTACGGCCTGAAATCGACACCATCCTTCAACAAATGACAGAGGGAAGCATTTCAAAGCCTATCCAGGTTCCGGGCGGCGTCTATGTGGTGGCGCTTGTCGAAAAGAAAATTTCTGAATCCGACACGCTTTACACACTGAAACAAGTCACCGTTGAAGACGAAACAGAAGCCGCCAAAGCCCGCTTAGTCGCTATGCGCGGTGAGCTAACAGATTGCGAGACGGTCGAAGACGATGTCGACGCATTGGACGGCGTCGAAGCCGTCGATATGGGCGAGCTGAAATCTTCGGATTTGAATGAGAATATTGTGACCGCCCTACAGAAAACAGATGTCGGCAGCCTTTCCGATCCGTTTGAACGCCCGGACGGCGCGACATCCATCATGGTGTGTGACCGCCAGACAACGGGTGCTGACATTCCAACCCGGGATCAAATAGAAGACGGCTTATTAGATCAACAGCTCGCGCAAGCGTCGAAACGTGCCTTGCGCGATTTACGCCGCCAAGCGACTCTCGTCGTCCGTTAGACCTGATTTTTCATGCGCCCTTTCGCAGTTAGCATGGGCGACCCGGCCGGTATTGGACCGGAAATCACGGTTAAAGCTTGGACGGCTCTTCGGAACAATCCAGAATATGCCTTCGCGGTTATTTCGCCGCCTGAAATCTTTTCAGATTTGCCCCATCGGGTCATTTCCGACATTTCGGAAGCAGCCGACGTCTTCAATAACGCTCTCCCTATTCTCGCTATTCAGGGCGAGACGCCTGTGTCCGGAAAACCAAGTGCGAAAAACGCGCCTGCTATTATCGAAAGCATAGAGCGCGGCGTTGAACTCTGCCTATCCTATCTATCCGACGGATTGATTACAAACCCGATTGCGAAACATGTTCTTTATGAAGCGGGATTCAAGTTTCCCGGACACACCGAATTTTTAGGCCATTTATCCGATGGTCACGCAGCGCCCTATGCCCAAGGCCCCGTCATGATGCTGACGGCGCAAAATTTGCGCGTTGGCCTTGCCACCGTCCATATCCCTCTCAAAACAGCTGCCGAGCAGCTCACGACCGATGGAATCGCCGAAACGGCGCGGGTCATTCTCGGGGCACTTAAAACTGATTTTGGCATTGCTCAGCCTCGACTTGCCCTAACGGGTCTAAATCCGCATGCTGGCGAAAGCGGTTCATTGGGCTCCGAAGAAATCGAGATTATCAATCCAGCTGCACAATTTTTACGAGACGAAGGCCATGATGTCACGGACGCTCAGCCCGCCGATACGTTATTCCATGCGGAGGCCCGCGAAACCTATGACGCTGTCCTAGCCATGTATCATGACCAAGGGCTCATCCCCGTCAAAACAATAGATTTTCATGGCGGTGTAAACATCACGCTTGGCTTGCCCTTTATTCGTACAAGCCCTGATCACGGAACAGCCTTTGATATTGCGGGACAGAATATCGCCCAGTCCGATAGTCTAATCGCAGCTATACGCAAAGCTCGCGAGATTGCCGATAACCGCTATGCGCATTGAAGACCTCCCCTCCCTAGCGGAGACAGTGAAATCGAAAGGTCTGGGCGCCAATAAAAAGCTCGGCCAACATTTCCTCTTAGACTTGAACTTGACCGATAAAATTGCGCGACTAGCAGAGCCTCTTGTAGGTCACAGCGTCGCAGAAATTGGCCCAGGTCCCGGCGGGCTAACGCGTGCTCTTCTCTTGCGCGGCGTAGACAAGCTAACGGCTATTGAGATGGATGAGCGGTTCATTCCGGCCTTAGCCGAAATTGGCGATGTGTCTGGCGGACGTTTAGAAATCGCGCAGGGCAACGCCCTTAAATATGATATTGCCGCAAACCTGCCCGCACCGCGAAAAATCGTCGCGAATTTACCCTATAATGTCGGCACAAAAATGCTGATTAATTGGGTTAGCGTTTCGCCCTTATTCTGGACCCAAATGGTACTTATGTTCCAGCTGGAAGTCGCTCAGCGCGTTGTCGCAACGTCGGGAGAGTCCCATTATGGGCGCTTAGCCATTTTATGCCAATCCGTTGCTCAGTGCCGTCTTGCCTTTGAGGTGCCCGCACGCGCCTTTTCCCCTCCACCCAAAGTGGACAGCGCAGTTGTCGTTTTAGAACCCTTGGACGCACCTTTTTCAGATTTGAATACTTTGGGCCGCATCACCCAAGCGGCATTTGGTCAAAGACGGAAAATGCTTCGAAGAAGCTTGCGACCCCTTGCCGAGCAGAATGATTTGAATTTGGAAGGGTGGCTAGAACATTGCGAGATTGACCCTAAAGCGCGCCCCGAAACGCTGCCCGTGTCGGCCTTTCAAGCCCTGGCAAAAAGCTTCACAGACGGCCTTTAATCGCGCGTCCCATTTCCTCTACAGTCAGCCCAAGTGAGGTTCCAACCTCAGACAAACGATTTATCGTCTTCTGGTCACGATTTTGCGTATCGCGCGCTAATTTGCACAAATCGCAAAATAGCGCTTGCGACAAACGCGAAGACCCGTTCACGCTCCGCCAATAGCGATGCGCAATACGTTTTGTCTTTGGACGTCCACGATGTCCGGCAATTATTTTATGGAATGCGCGTTGGCGGCGACCTGTTCCCAAATGCAGAGCCGATTCTAAACGTGACAAGGTTACAGCGCTGCGGTCCTCAAAAACACTGTAACACAACCGAATGAGCGTTTCCGTTTTTAGGTCTAGATCTGATTTCAAATATCCCGTTGAGGTGCCAACTAAAGTTGCCGGCGTTTTTTCACAGCGAAATCCAGCCACTTGCGCGCGTTGACCCATTTGAACTTCGGGCGTGGGTGCAGATTGCGGATGGAGTTTTATCCAAAGCTCATGGAAGTGCCCATTGGTAAAAAGGTGGAAACAAAGCGCCGCGACCCCGCCGCCGAAGAACCAAGCGGTTCTCTCAGAAACGCCTGCAATCACGAGTTCTAAAACTGGAGGTCGAATCTGCACAGCTTCACCTCGAAGCATTAGGACAAGCATAGACAATAAAATCACATAAATCAGGGCTCTAATCCCCACGCGAGACGCGCGCGCGCCATCTTCCATCAAGCTGCAGACGGTAGACGCAATCGCGAAACCTAAAATTATTGCGAACCCCACTTCAATCATCCGCTTTAGATAGGCTAAAAAGATGAGAATCCCATTAAATTAGGCTTCATCCGCCATTAACCAAGCTCTTTACAAATCCGCCTAACCACATCTGCCGTCGGCGACGCATTCGTTCAGATGCAACGATTGTTTTAAGTTCGTTGAGGGCTGTAGAAATATCTTCATTTACAATGACATAGTCATATTCCGCCCAATGACTAATCTCGGCTTCAGACTTGCTCATTCGTTTTGCAATCACGCTGTCGCTGTCTTGCGCACGCGTGCGCAGACGCTGTTCTAATTCGCGCATATTCGGAGGCAGGATAAAAATTTTCACTAAATCATCAGCGGCGGCCTGAGTCAGCTGCTGCGCGCCTTGCCAATCAATGTCGAACACAACGTCTTGGCCGCGTGATAAAGCCTCCTCTACGGGACCGCGTGGCGTGGCGTAAAAATTATCAAATACTTTCGCATGTTCCAAAAACTCACCTCGCGCCTCAAGTTCCGCAAATTTGGTCTTATCGATAAAAAAGTAATCAATGCCATCTTGTTCACCCGGACGCGGCGGGCGTGTTGTGGCGGAGACACTCATCGTCATATTTGTATTCTCGGCAAGCAATTTACGTGTGAGCGTCGTTTTCCCCGCCCCGCTTGGAGAGGACAAGACAACCATTAAGCCGCGCCGGTCCGCTTTCAGCTCATTCAACGCACTCATCTTAGACCTCTTTCGCGCTGGATTTTTCGCCATTTCGCAACATTGCGCTCATGTTCACGGAGTGTCTTCGCAAAAGCATGCCCTCCGGTTCCATCGGCCACAAAAAACAGTGCATCCGTTTCCGTTGGATTCAATACGGCCAGAATAGCATCCTTTCCGGGATTGCAAATAGGTGTCTTCGGAAGGGCCTCAATTTGGTAAGTATTCCAATCTGTCTTTCGATCAATTTCCGAGCGCCTAATCCGACGTCCCAACGGCTCGCCCTGAGTTATGCCGTAAATAATAGTCGGATCCGATTGGAGCTTTATCCCTTTCCGCAAACGGTTTGTAAAGACGCCCGCCACCATGCCGCGTTCCATGCCTACGCCTGTTTCTTTCTCCACGACGGACGCCAAAATAATAGCCTCTTCTTTCGTTTTTACGGGAATATTTAGATCTCGATTTTCCCAAGCCGCATCCATTAACTCCTGTTGAGCCAAACGCATTTTTTCGAGTAATTGACTTTGGCTCATACCGCGCGGCGTAAGATAGGTTTCAGGCAGCAATGTCCCTTCCGCCGGCACATCCGGATTGTCATCTTTCAAGCTTACCGACTCGTCTAAAGAACGAACAATCATGGCAGACGTTAGCCCTTCCGCCGCTGTGAAAGGATAAAGAATAGCTTTCCCATTCGCGAGGGCATCATAGATAGATGCCATCGACATATTCTTAGATAAATAAAACTCTCCGGCTTTGAAATTACTTTCATTCCCGCGTAATTTCGTGACGGCCTTAAACAAAAATGCACTTTCAATAAAACCTTCATTTTCAAGACTTTGGGAAATAGTGCTCAATCCTGCACCTCTCGGTACAGCGAAGGCTATTTGGTCTTCAGCCCCTTCCGGACTGCGCTCATATTTGTAATTAATTGCTGCATAGCTCGCCATCGCCAGCCCGCCAAAAAATGTAACGAGAGCGGTAATCGCAATAAGAGTTAGTGCCCGTTTGTCGCGTTTAGCTAATGCAGGTTTGGGCGGCGTGTCTTCCGTCGTTTTATCTTCAGGAGAGGTCTCTTTTTTCGAAAAGGCCACAGCCTAATTATTCCGCTTCGACAAAGATCAAAGCTGCATTTGTTCCGCCAAACCCAAAGGAATTTGACATCACGGCGCGGCCTTCAAATGGCACCGCTTTATTTGGAACTAAATCCAATTTCGTCTCCACATTTGGATTTTCCAAATTAAGGGTCGGCGGAGCCATTTTATCGCGAAGGGCGAGAATAGAGAAAATCGCCTCTGCGGCTCCGGCGGCGCCGAGTAAATGCCCTGTTGCAGATTTCGTTGAAGACATTTTCGCATTGACCGCATGATCTCCGAGCAGGCGTTCAACGGCTCGAACTTCCAGCTCATCTCCCATGGGTGTCGACGTTCCATGTGCATTTACATAACCAATATCGGACGGATCTAGTCCCGATTTTTTTAAAGCCATGCGCATAGCGCGAAATCCGCCTTCGCCTTCCGGTGCGGGGCTCGTGATATGATGCGCATCGCCTGACAAACCATAACCGACAAGTTCTGCATGAATAGTTGCGCCGCGCGCTTTGGCACTTTCGTAATCTTCTAGAACGACAACACCCGCGCCCTCACCCATCAAAAACCCATCCCGGCCTTCGTCATAAGGACGGGAGGCCGCCTCAGGCGTATCATTATATCCCGTTGTCATAGCCCTGCAGGCAACAAAGCTTCCAATACCTAAACGCGTGATAGAGGCTTCGCAGCCGCCAGCGACCATCATATCAGCGTCGCCGCAAGCAATAATTCGCGCGGCATCCCCAATTGCATGGGCGCCCGTCGCGCAGGCGGTCGCAATGGCGCTATTGGGACCTTTCAGACCATGACGAATAGACACCT
This sequence comes from uncultured Algimonas sp., assembly GCA_964552135.1. GTDB lineage: Bacteria > Pseudomonadota > Alphaproteobacteria > Caulobacterales > Maricaulaceae > Litorimonas. Next base: position 16,082 of record CAZKHC010000010.1, read on the forward strand.
GCCCAGACGGGAGGTTGATTAGCATGGCCGGGATAACAAAAGGGGAAAGCCGCCGCGGCCCTCTGTCTCTAAGAAGGATAGAAGCCTTATAGGTTGTATCTATCCCGCCAATACCAGACCCGAGGATAACGCCCGCACGTTCGGATTGTTCAGAGGATTCAGCCACCCAGCCGGACGATTTGATAGCTTCATCAGCCGCCGCTATGCCGTAGAGGATAAAATCGTCAATGCGTTTGCGGTCTCGCGCACTCATGACGGCGTCCGGATCAAATGCTCCGGCCATCTCAGGTGAACCGCCAGCGCGGCCATCAACCCAAGGAATGACAGCAGCGACCTTGCACGCAAGATCGCTGACATCGAAATGTTCAATAAGGGAAGCGCCGGATTTCCCAGCGATTATATTGCCCCATGCGGTTTCAACACCGCAACCAACGGGTGAAACAAGGCCTAAGCCTGTGACAACAACCCGCCGCATCGCAAAAAAAACCTTAGCCGGCTTTCTCGGAGATGAATTTCACAGCGTCGCCAACCGTCTGAATGTGCTCAGCGGCATCGTCGGGGATCTCGATGTCAAATTCTTCTTCAAACGCCATAACGAGCTCAACAGTGTCGAGCGAGTCAGCGCCCAAATCATCAATAAAATGGGCGTTATTGGTCACTTTTGCTTCTTCAGCGTCAAGATGCTCAACAACCATCTTTTTTACGCGCTCGAGTACGTCTGACATATGTCTTCCTTTAGTCTTTGCCGAAGGTAATTTTCCGGCGGTTACTGGCGAGAGATAGGGCAAGTTACCCCGAAATCAACCCCCCTCACCTTGTCGAGGCGCGACCTAGCATAGCGTTTCGGACGTGCCTAGGGTTTTCGTGCCCATGTTACAGCCTAGTAATTCGCCTGAAAAGCCCTGTTAAATCATGGCCATGCCGCCATTTATGTGTAGGGTTTGACCCGTCACATATGCGCCTTCGTCCGACGCTAAATAAAGCGCTCCGGCTGCAATATCACTCCCTTCACCAAGTTTTGCGGCAGGGATTCGCGATAAAGTCGCTTCTTTTTGGGCATCATTCAGCGCATCTGTCATCGGAGAGCGGATAAAGCCAGGCGCAATACAATTGACCGTAATACCGCGGGACGCGACTTCTTGCGCGAGTGATTTGGAAAATCCAATCATGCCGGCTTTTGAAGCCGCGTAATTTGTCTGACCTGGATTGCCCGTCACGCCTACAATGGATGTAATTCCGATAATTCGGCCAGAGCGAGCCTTCATCATTGGACGCAAACAGGCCTTGGCCAAACGGAAATAGCTTTCAAGATTGATTTTGATAACGGCGTCAAAATCTTCCGGCTTCATGCGCATCAACAAGCCATCCTTCGTGATACCCGCATTTGCGATCAAAATATCAATCGGGCCACCCAGCGCCTCTGCGGCTTGTTTCGGCAAGGCATCCACGGCGTCTCCGTTTGAGAGATTGCAGGGCGTCACAGCCGTCCGATCACCTAATTCAGTTGATAAGGACTCTAATTTTTCAGCGCGCGTGCCAGAGAGCGCGACAGATGCACCTTGTTTGTGCAAGAGTCGCGCAATTTCGCCGCCTAATCCGCCTGTTGCGCCTGTCACCAAGGCGCGCTTTCCTGTCAGATCAAACATGTCTATCCCTTTATCTTCGTTGCAAAAGCTTCGAGTGCTTCGGGGCTATCGAGCCTATTCCCATCTAAGCCTTTAACAATACGGCGCAACATTACTGTTAGCACTTTCCCACACCCTGGCTCGGCCAATGTATCGATGTTGCCTTCGCTGGCCATCCATTCAATGGTTTCCCGCCAACGCACACGCCCCGTGACTTGTTTTACCAAATCATCACGAAGGGCATCCGGGTCGCTAATAGGACGCGATGTGATATTATTTACAACAGGGACGCTCGGCGCCCGAAATTCGCAGTCCTGAAGGGCTTGTTTCATCACATCTGCGGCAGGCTGCATGAGGTCACAATGAAAGGGCGCAGAGACATTGAGCATCATGGCCTTCTTAACGCCCGCATCCCGCGCGGCCTGCGCTGCAGCCTCAACAGCTTCTTTTTCGCCAGACAAAACAATTTGTCCGGTCGCATTATCATTCGCAATTTGGACAATCCCCAGCTTTGCACCAGCTGCGCAGGCCGCTTCAGCATCCTCCAGACTCGCGCCTAAGAGGGCGGCCATCGCCCCAACGCCGACGGGGACAGCGGCTTGCATGGCTTCGCCCCGTATGCGCAATAATTTTGCCGTTTGCGTAACTGAGAGCGAGTCAACTGCGGCCAAAGCGGAATATTCTCCCAAACTATGACCAGCGACATAGGCTGCATCCGTCACATCGACCCCAAATTCGGCTTTTAGCGCCCTGACGGCCGCTAGCGAACATGCCATCAAAGCTGGTTGGGTATTCGCAGTAAGAGTCAAATCCTCTTCTGGGCCGCTCCACATTAGTCGGGACAAATTTTGGTCGAGGGCCGAATCCACTTCCTCAAACACTTCGCGTGCGGCGAGAAAGGCATCAGCGAGCGACCGACCCATACCGGTAAATTGGCTTCCCTGCCCTGGGAAAATAAATGCGAACGCCATAAACAAGCCCTATTTTTGAATCGTGACTGCAAGCTAAAGTTTCTGGCTTTCGGGTCAATCCAATTCAAGCATCAAATACGCGATATACACGCGAAATAACGCGTATCGTAGAGGTAAATTTCAAAGGCGAAATCGCCAAGACTTAACGACGCGTTAACCTTGATTAACTACCAAATTTCTCACTAGGGATGATTCGAGGCTGGCTCCATGGCGCTTTTTCGCAAAAATAAAAAATCGACGGAAACCAAACAAGACCGCCGTAAAAAAGCCGAGGATCAACAAAGCCAATCGAAATGGGATGAATTGGAGCGTTTAGTAAGTGATCCAGAACCGACGGCGCGCGAAAGCTCAGTTGATCTCTCGAACCTCAGCGCACATGACCTGACGCAAAATGAGTCAGATCATTTCACTTCTGATTTAACCGTCGAAATGCCTGCGGACTCTGAATTTGAAGATGTAACCCCCGCAGCGCCGGTCACCGTCGCCGCGATGGCGCCGTCAGCTCACTTTAAATCTGGCGCGCGCGCAGAAGAGTTAGCGACCGACCCTGTTGACAGTTTCATTCCCGCGCCGCCCGCTTTGAATCGGCCAGACCGCGCCGATATCGGCGCCATGCGTTTGGATGTCGCTCGCATTTCTGCGGATATCCAGAGCGGCGAAGAACTTTATCGACGCGCACAACAGCGTATCGAAAATCTAACAGGCTTTGTTGAGCGAGCAGAAATTGACTTTTCAATGCTTAATCGTCTGGAGCCGGAAAACAGACGCCTTAAAGCTCGAAATCGGACCATTGAACGCGAAATCGACGCAAATGTTCAAAAAATGGAAGTTATGCGCGCGGATCTAGAAGATCGCGAACAACGCCTGTCAGAAAAAACGCGTGTTTATGAGACGACACTTGGAAAACTCTCCATCGCGCAAAAATCCCTTCAAGAATATGAGCGCGCACTTAATAACACGCGCGAAAGCTCTGACCGAAATGCGCTTAATTCCGAACGTCTCCAAACCTCCCTCGATGTTGAGCGTCGTGAAAATGAAGTCCTGCGAGGGCGCGTTGCCGATATCGCTGGTGAAATGGACGTGAAACAAAACGCTTATATCGAAGCCAAGAAAATCGCAGATAGTCTCGCACAAGATTGTTCTGACTATCGTCATCAAGCGGAAACAGCCGAGAAAGAAGCCGATGGCCTGCGTCAATCTCTCGTGACCGCGCAAACTCAAAATAATGCGATGAAATCAGAACTTTTAGGCCTGCATGAGGACATTCGTACCTTCAAATCCCAATCTGAATTCACAATCATCAGCCGCGAAGACGAGATGACGGCTCTTCAGTTGCAAGTGGACCACCTTACCAAGCAGCTTGATATTAAAGATGAAATTGTTCGCAATGCCGCGCGCGACGTCCAAGAACTTCGTAAAATCCGAACTGCCCAAGACTTAGAACGCGAACGTCTCCAAGCCGAGATTGAGACACAATCCTACCAACTCGACCAAGCGAATAGTGAGCTGCTAAAAACGAAGCAAGACGTCACAGATTTTGATCGACGTTATCGAGACGTTGCAACGGCACTCTCCGTGTCTCAAGCGCGCCGACAGTCCAGTGCCCCGGCTGAAACGCCAGATATTCAACCGCAACCCGAAACAACCCCAGCAGGCTATGCCCCTCAGGTAGAACTCCCGGCAGCTCCCAATGACGAGCTTAGCGACCTAACAGACGATGAAATCTCAGATCGGGTCATGGATTTCCGCCTCGGCCTGCGCAGCGACATCACTTAAGCCTTTAAGTTCTAACCTTCATTGGTAATTCCACCGCAGTTTCTTCTTGCGAAAGCCTTTGCCTTTCTTTATGCGGCGCACTTCACCGGTTGACGGTGGAGTCCGGGCTGTTCCGGAGTGCTCCATCCATCGAATGATTGCTCCACCTTCTTGAGCCCATTTGCCGTCATCCCTAGTCTGAAGGACTGAATGAATGTCTCTTTATGAGCATGTCGTGATTACACGACCTGACATCTCTTCGAATGCAGTCGAAGAATTTGTTCAAAATCTTGCCTCTAAGATCGAAAATATGGGCGGCACTGTCGAAGGTGCTGAATATTGGGGTCTTCGCAATTTGGCTTACCGTATGAATAAGAACCGCAAAGCGCATTATTCCCTCCTTAAAGTCAATGCCAACCCTGACGTGATCCACGAGATCGAGCGGACCCACCGTATCAATGAAGATATCTTGCGCTACATGTCGATCCGCGTTGACGAATTTAGCGAAGAGCCTTCCCCTATCCTTAAAAAGCGCGAAGAGCGTAAACGTAGAGATCGGAACTAATCATGGCTGCTAAAGACCAAATCAAAATTGAAAACCTTCCGTCGCGGTCTGGCTTCCGCCGCCGCCGTAAGGTGTGTCCATTCTCTGGCGATAACGGCATCAAGATCGATTATAAAGATCCGAAAATGCTTCAGCGTTACATGTCTGAAAAAGGCAAAATCGCACCCGCTCGTATCACTGCAGTCAGCCATAAGAAGCAACGTGAGTTGGCCCGTGCCATCAAACGCGCTCGCTTCTTGGGCCTTCTGCCATATGAAGTTAAGTAAGGGAGATAGACCATGGAAGTGATCCTTCTCGAACGTATCGAAAAGCTCGGCAATATGGGCGACGTTGTAAATGTAAAACCCGGTTTTGGCCGTAACTTCCTGCTTCCGCAGGAAAAAGCCCTTCGTGCAACGAAAGCCAATCTCGCCCGCTTCGAAGCCGAGCGTGAATATCTAGAGCAGCGCAATGCTGAGAACCGCGAAAAAGCAGCAACGGACGGCGAAAAGCTCGACGGCGCAGCTGTTGTCCTCATCCGTAAAGCTGGCGATACAGGGAATCTTTACGGTTCTGTCTCTGCGCGCGACATCGCAGAGCATCTCGAAGATAAAGGCGTTAAGCGCAATATGATCGTGCTTGAGCAGCCTATCAAAGCGCTGGGCATTCACGAAGTTAAAGTGAAGCTCCATCCAGAAGTCACAGTTGGCATCACAGTCAACGTCGCGCGCTCTGAAGATGAAGCTGAGCGTCAAGCCAAAGGCGAAGACGTAATCGCGACAGCTATGGCTGAAGAAAAGGCTGACACCGAAGAAGCGAACAGAGAACGCGCTGAAAATGCCGTTTCAATGTTTGAAGGCGACGCCCCGGAAGAATTCCAAGCGCCTGCCGCTGAAGAATCTCCGGCCGACGATGCAGCGCCAGCTGAGCCCGCTGCTGAATAAGCGGTCTGCTGCACTGACCTAAAAATTTCCCCCCGCCCGGTGCATGTCGCGAAACGCGCATAGCCCGAGGCGGGGTTATTATTACCGACCTCCATAATGAATCCACTGGCCGACCCATTAGGTAATTTTTAAATCCGCATAGTTATTTTAATTCCCATTCAAAAGGGGCGAAATTATGCGTGGAAAATTATGGTCTGTTGGCATCATTACAGTCATGTCAATTATCTTGGGAGCTTGCAGCGCAGACTCATCGAGACAACAGAAATCTGAATATAATATGCATCGAGACGTCTATGTCGGGCCGGATGAAGACAGTATGAAGTTATGGGAAGTCATAGGGACAAAGGGGCCAAACGTCTCGGCGACTTTTATCAAATCACCCACCAATAGAAATTGCAAAGTAAAGCGCGCCACGGGTAGTGGCGTAACGACAATCACCGCCTATGAAGGAGATACCGCACGCGTTCCGCTCTATTTTGTCAAAAAACAAAAAATCAATATCGTCGACCAAGACGACCCTCTCATCGCATTTTCTTTAAAGCGGGCCAACATGACCGATGTTATCGTCTCGCAAACCGAGAAACCCGTCAATCTGCTCCTCACAACCCATGACGCGAACCTATGGGTCGTGCACTCCGCGCCAGGCGTAGATATAAGATCAATTAATGTTATAAGCCATGAAGGCGCCGGTGTTATCGCGCCCGGCGTGGATCCGTCCAAAATAAAGTTCATTGTCACAAGTTCAGAAAATCGAAAATGTCGCCCTCACCCTGTTCGCTACAATCCGAATGAACAATCTTACAAAGACTGGCAAAAATGGATTCGAACCAAAATTGGTCGCATCGAAACCCGTTATGACAACGAATATCGCGTAGAAGCCGCTCTTGTTGGACCTGCACCACTTCAGCCCATTGCCCCCTCTCCAATTGGCGGAACGATTGTCGTCGATGGCTCGCGCTATCACGATGTTTTTTGGGGCTCCAAAGCACAAGCGGAAGTAAAATTCCCTCCGGCACCTGACAATCTGAGAGTACATTCTATTACCGTCAAATAGATATCGTAAGTCATCCCTATTTTCTACGAATATCGCCCGAACATATTCGTGACTTGAACACGCGCACTATTTCTCTAGCGTCACCTGAAACTGAATACAGGCGTTAGAACATGATGAAACAGCTGATAATTGGAACCTCGCTCCTTCTCGCTGCTTGCGGCTCATCCGAACCCGAGGTAGAGGCCCCGCGCAGCGCCGCAGCGGTCACAACATCTACCACGGCGCAAGGAAAGCTCGTCGGCTTTATCGCCGATAACGGGGCCCATGTCTGGCGCGGCGTTCCCTATGCGGCGGACACATCTGGCGAAAACCGCTGGCGCGCCCCGCGCCCTGCACCGGCATGGGACGGCGAGAGAGAGGCCATAAGCTTCGCGCCCGCCTGCGCGCAAATTGCGACGCCTTTCACCCCAATTGCGAGCTGGACAAATGGTGATCTGGAAGGCTCCGAAGATTGTCTCATCTTTGATATTTACGCGCCCCCCAACGCAAAAGATGAAGCCGCCAAGGGGGAACCTCTTCCTGTCATGATGTGGATTCACGGGGGCAGTAATGTCTCCGGCGCGTCGCAGCTTTATGTCGGAGAGAACCTCGCCAAAAATGAAAATGTTATCGTCATGTCCGTGCAATATCGGCTGGGGCCGCTGGGTTGGTTCTCCCACCCGGATTTGGTCGCCAGCGCCGAAACGCCCGAAGACGCCTCCGCAAATTTCGGCACGCTCGATCTGATTGCAGCGCTGAAATGGATTCGCGAAAATGCAGAGAGCTTTGGCGGGAACCCCGGCAATGTCACCATATTTGGCGAGAGCGCGGGCGGTACAAATGTTGCGACTCTCCTCGCCTCTCCCCTGGCGGAAGGCTTGTTCCACCGCGCGATAATCCAATCGGGCGGCTTTGACAGCGTCACGATATCCGAAGCGCGCAGCGAGACATATGGTAAACCTAATCCCGCCTTTAAGGTCGCGCAAAAACTCGGCGGGTCCGAGAATTTCCATACCGCCAGCCTGCAAGAGGTATTCGCCGCCTATGAGCTCGACGCGGGCGGTTTCATGGAAAATCCCCGTATCATTCAAGACGGCATTGTCTTGCCTGAAACGCCTCTGCGAGAGGCCTTTGCCTCGACCGATACTTTCAACGACGTGCCCATTATCAGCGGCGTGAACCGCGATGAAATGAAGCTCTTCTATCTTTTCAATGACCGCCTCACGAAAACAAAATTCGGCAAATTCATCGTTGCCCGAGATCAAGATCTCTATGACGCGGCGTCGGATTACGCGAGCCGCGTTTGGCGTATCCGCGCGGTGGATCGCCCATTTGCGATGATGAATGCGGCGGGGCACGAGACGACCTATGCTTACCGCTTTGATTGGGATGAAGG